>JBCBZV010000102.1:0-14477 GCA_039815155.1 Pseudomonadota bacterium | reverse complement strand
GTCGGGATCCAACAAACCAGAGCGGCGCAGACGCTCTGCATCCTCATCGGTTACCAGATCATTCGTGATGACGGTCAAATCAACGGACCGCGCTAAAAGCTTGGGTACCCGCTTACTAAGGATCAGCTGCTCCGTGCTCTGCAACCCTACGCTTCACTTCGTCCATTCTTGACCGAACTGGTCGACAGCTACCCACCAAGGATCGAAGGAGTACACCGGCTCTTACTGGCTAATGATCAAATCACGCTAGATCTGGTTTGGGGCGATGGCGACGCTGCCCTTAAAGACCTGGCAAGCTTTGGCCGGCGTTTCTTTGATGCTTGGTATTTGGACGGTTTTGCGCCGGCAAAAAACGGTGAGTTTTGGAGTGCAGACGTACTACAGTTGGTAGCAAATCTAAGCAAACCGGAAAGCACGGTTGCGAGCTACACAGCCGCAGGGAGTGTTCGTCGCTCTCTAGAGCGCTGCGGTTATGAAGTTCGCAAGCGACCTGGCTTTGCGCACAAGCGCGAATGCATTCAGGGGCGCCTTAAGAAATTGACGAACGTCGAAAACCAGCTTGCCGATTGGGATTTGGCCAGGAATCACGCTCAGCTACCGGCGCGTGTTTTGATTCTCGGTGCGGGATTGGCAGGGTCGCACGCTGCTGCGGCTCTAGCCCGTCGAGGAGTGGAGTCCCGCGTCGTCGATATCGGCGCAATAGCCGGGCGTGCATCTGGTAATCCACAAGGCGTGCTGTTCACACGCTTCTCTCATCAGCGTTCTGTCATCGGAGATTTCTCACTTAGCGCGTTTCTCTACGCGTCTCGACTGTACCGCAAGATGCTGACTGAGCCGCACGCCGCAGCGCATGAAAAAGAGCAGCAGCTCGGACAGCTCTGCGGCTGTATTTCTAGCGAGCTCAACGCCGAGAAGTTGAGCCTTTTGCGCCCCTGCCTTGAAGGCTTGGACGATTTAGCCGCCGTCGTCAACGGGGACGCAGCGCGAGAAAAACTTGGCGCCCCTATCGGCCGCCCGGCGCTTTGGATTCCACACTCGGGATGGCTCTCCCCAGCGCAAGTCTGCCGGACGCTTCTTAGCCACCCCCTGATTCGCGTGAACGAACACGGTGTTCAATCTCGTTTAGAGCACCAATCCGGTGGTTGGATGCTCCAAAGCGATGAAAAGTGCGATGAACGCTTTAGCCACGCAATAATCGCCACAGGAGCCGCCAGCAGCCATTTGCCGGAAACGCAACATCTGCCGCTAGGTAAGGTTCGCGGGCAAACGACCCAGCTACCTGCAGCAGAATTTGAGCCGCTCACCTCCGCCTTCTGCCATGGGGGCTATCTGGCCCCGGCCGTCGGCGGTGCGTTTTGTGTAGGATCTAGCTTTCATCCCGGTAACGATTCACGCGACCTCAGTGTTGAGGACCACAAACACAACTTGCTGACCCTGATGGATGCACTACCTGAGTGGCGAGACAAGCTTGGCGACGTGGATACCCATAAGCTGTCTGGGCGTGCCGAGGTGCGTTGCGTTTCGCCAGACTACCTCCCGGTCGTGGGTCCTGCTGCGGATCAAAGTAGCACCGCCAAGCTCTATGCACCGTTGAAAAAAAAGGCGAAAGCAGCTACCCGGGCCGACGGCGCACACCAGGTACCGGGCCTATATTTGGCCACGGCGTTTGGCTCTCGCGGATTGAGCTATGCGGCGCTCGCCGGTGAAGCCATCGCCAGCCAAATCTGTGGTGACTTGCCCCCGCTGAGTCGTATGTTGCATCGCGCGATCGCACCCGCGCGCTTCCAAATCCGCGCTATGATTCGCGGCGAAGACTAGGAACAGTTCCCACAGATTATGCGCGACCGGCCAGCGTAAGCTGCTATGAGTTACTCACCATCCAACACATTGCCGACGAGAGGTGAAAGCCCTTTCAGTCTGCTTTTTATACGAACAATGCTGTCAGGATGCCTATTGGCACTTGTGGCCGTCGGCTCTACGGCCAACGCTCAACTTAGGCCTATCAAGCGCTATGGATTCGAAGTCCTAGAGACCGTGCCCCAATCCAGAGAGAACTTTGTGCAAGGACTGCAGATTTTCGAAGGCACGCTTTATATAGGTACGGGACTTTACGGTGTGTCCGAGTTACTCGAATACAACTTTCCTTCGATGGATCTGCGCCGAAAAAAAAGGCTCTCTGATGATCTCTTTGGTGAGGGCGTTACCCGCTTCAGGGACCAGATTTACCAGCTGACCTACCGCGCACAGAAACTCCTAGTCTATGACGCAGAATCCCTTGCCCTCTCGCAAACCTTGCCCATTCGCACCGAGGGATGGGGCATCACGCACGATTCGAAGAACCTCATTTACAGCGACGGTAGTGCAAATCTGTATTTTTTAGATCCCGGCAGCGGAGCCTTGCTAAGGACGTTACCGGTTATGCTCAACGGTCGTCCGCTGGCGCGCCTCAATGAGCTTGAATGGATCGATGGAAAAGTCTGGGCCAATGTCTGGCAAGCAAACCAAATAATCGAGATCAATGCGAGGACCGGGGTGGTGGAATCGGTCGCAGACCTGCGCGGTCTGTTGGATCCGCAATTGCGAGAAGAAGACACCGACGTACTTAACGGGATCGCCTGGGATGCAGAGCGTAAACAGCTTTGGGTTACCGGTAAGCGATGGCCAAAAATTTACCGGATACGCCTCATCGAGCTCGGCGCATCGAGACCGCAAACGCCTGCTCCTGGCAGGCGTAATACACCGTAGTTGCACCGTCGTACCGCGGGGTCCGCTAGGGACCTACAAACAGGCCGACTGCCACAAAGCGGTTTTCTTCGCGCGAAAGCGTCCAACGTTTGATCCAAAGCATCGTACTTCAACCTCGCAGCGCGCTAAAATAGACCGTTCTTAAGCTAACGAGCCCTTGTCGGAATATTAATGAATAGCCCCAGCACCCTACCAATCTGCCACGAAGCCTTCCTACCCCTCGGCCAAAGCACAATCGCTGCGCTGAATCTGAAGGTTGAACACTTTGAGCATCGGAAGACCGGCGCGATGCACTATCACTTGAATGCGGAGTCGTCAGAAAACGTTTTCCTGGTGGCCTTGCGTACGGTTCCAGAGGATTCGACGGGGGTAGCGCACATTCTCGAGCATACCGCCCTTTGCGGAAGCCAGCGTTACCCAGTTCGCGACCCATTTTTTATGATGTTAAGGCGCTCGCTCAATACCTTCATGAATGCCTTCACCAGCTCGGATTGGACCGCCTATCCGTTTGCAAGCCAAAACCGCAAAGATTTTAGCAACCTATTGGAAGTCTACTTGGATGCGGTGTTTTTCTCGCGCCTAGACGAGCTTGACTTCGCGCAGGAAGGGCATCGTGTGGAGTTTGAACAACACGAAGACCCTAGCAGCGATCTTGTTTACAAAGGCGTCGTCTTTAATGAGATGAAAGGTGCAATGAGTTCCGTCGCATCAACGCTCTGGCAGGCCTTATGTGCGGAACTGTTTACAGAAAGCACCTACCACCACAACTCCGGCGGTGACCCGGAAGCGATTCCCGATCTGAGCTACGACCAGCTCAAGCAATTTTACGAATCGCACTATCACCCTAGCAACGCAACGTTTATGACCTTTGGAGACATTCCCGCAGTGGAGCACCAAGGTGTGTTCGAGGAACGCGTGCTCAAACATTTTGATCGCTTAGACGAGCGCATCGTCGTAGACCTCGAACCTCGCTTTATCGAACCCAAACGCGTTTCTTCCCACTATGCCTACGACGAAGACGACGCAACGGAGAACAAGACTCATATTGTGCTTGGCTGGTTGCTGGGCGACAGCACGAATCTGACGCAAGCATTGGAAGCACAGCTCCTTTGCAGCGTCCTGCTAGAAAATAGCGCGTCTCCGCTGCAGCAGTTTTTGGAGACGACCGATCTAGGTAGCTCCCCTTCTCCCCTGTGCGGTCTCGAAGAGTCGATGCGTGAAATGTTGTTCTGTTGTGGGCTTGAGGGCAGCGAAGCGGCGCACGCTGACCAGCTGGAACAGGCAATCATGGAGGTGATCGCTGCCGTTGCCGACGAGGGCGCTCCCCTAGACCAGTTAGAAGCAGTCCTTCATCAATTGGAACTCCACCAGCGGGAAGTAGGCGGTGATGGAATGCCCTACGGGCTCAACATAATCTTGCAGGCCCTTGGACCCGCGACCCACTACGCCGATCCGGTCGCGGCCCTTGATCTGGACCCGGTTATCGATAGCCTTCGCGAGTCGATCAAAGACCCAGAGTACATTAAGCAGCTCGCTCGTCGCTTGCTGCTGGAAAACACCCATCGCGTAACTTTAGTGATGGAGCCCGATACGAAGCTTTCAGACGTGCGCCGGCAGCAAGAGAAAGAAAAGCTCAGCGCCCTAAAAGCGGGCATGAGCGAGCAGGAGGCTGCTGCGGTGGTACAACAAGCCGTTGCGCTCCTAGAGCGGCAAGGTCAGCAGGACGACCCGGAAGTCTTACCCAAGGTTACCGTGGCCGACGTCCCGGAGGCGCTCCCCCGCCTTGCGTACACGGAAGCAAACATCGGAGAGGTACCGTTAACCGTCTACCGGCAGGGCACCAACGGACTGGTGTACAACCAGCTGAGCAGTACCTTACCTGCCCTGAGCAAAGAAGAGTTAGAGATCCTTCCCCACCTTACCGGCATGATTACGGAACTGGGGCTTGGTGACGAAAACTATCTCGCAACCCAACGGCGACAATCCGCAAGTGTCGGATCCATCAGTTTGTTTACGTCTATGCGCGGGCGCAGCGACGACGCCAACGAGTTTCACTCAAACTTAGTACTGTCGTCCAAAGCCTTAACGAGCCGAGTCGACGACCAACTTTCGCTGATGAAAGATACGCTGCAACTCGCGCGATTTGACGAGTTGTCTCGTATCCGCGACCTGGTTGCACAACAGCGAGCACGTCGTGAGCAGTCAATCACCGGTCAAGGTCATAGCCTCGCGATGACCGCGGCGACCGCTGGTATGAGTGCCATCGGAAAACTGCACCACGAGCTGACCGGTCTTGAGGGAATCGCCCGCCTGCGCAAGCTCGACGAATCCTTGGACAACGCGAACGATCTAGAAAGCTTCGCCAAGGGACTTGAGAGCCTGCATCAGCGCCTGCTTGCGGGTGATTGGGAGGCTCTGCTCGTGGCCGAAGCAGATGTCACAGCCGATGTTCAGCCTAAACTCAATACGAGTTGGGCCAGTTTAGAAAGGACATCGATCGATCCCTTAACGCTTCCGACGGTTAGTGAACAGCGCAGAGAGTGTTGGATTGTCAATTCACAGGTGAGCTTTTGCGCAAAAGCCTATCCTACGGTGGCCAGCGGCCATCCAGACTCAGCTGCGCTCACGGTCCTCGGCGCTTACCTGCGAAACGGTTTCTTACATCGAGCGATCCGTGAACAGGGCGGCGCCTATGGCGGCGGGGCCAGCCACGATGCCAGTGTCGCAGCCTTCCGTTTTTACAGCTATAGAGATCCACGCATAGAAGGAACCCTAACGGACTTCGACGAGAGTGTCCGTTGGATGCTGTCTGGCGATCACAACTCCGCGGGCTTAGAAGAAGCGATTCTCGGTGTAATCGGCTCCTTGGACAAACCTGGCTCTCCCGCAGGAGAAGCCAAGCAGGATTATCACAATCGCCGTTTTGGGCGCAGCTACGAGCAGAGAATGGCCTTTCGGCAATCCGTTTTAAACGTCACATTGGACGACCTAAAGCGGGTGGCGGAAACTTATCTAGCCTCTAGCCGCGCGTCTATCGCGGTCGTCACTGGGAGCGCGGCGAGCATTGAAAACAAAGCTTACCTAGAAGCGCTAGCGCTTGTGCCGAGAGAACTTGGATGAAGCCCCGCTTATACGCTCCGATCGCGCTGAGCCTACTGATACTGACGTCTTGCAGTAGTACGGGCTTCGACAGACTCGAATATCAACAGCGCCTGATTAAGACGCTGCCCAACCAGCGTGACGTAGGCTTTAGTGACGACGAGATCTACCCTGGGGGCGTATGGTGCGGCAACTACACCTCATTGTCGGGAAATGGATTCACTACCGAGACAAAACCGTTTGTGGTAACGAAAGACAAGGTGCTTCGACGAGTCAGCGAAAAGGAGCGGTTTGTCTACTGCAACGACGATCCCTTGCGTGCGCTAGAGCAAGCTTACGGGGTCGCTGTGTCAGGCTCCGGCGTAGTTCAGCTCAGTAGCATCGTCGATGATTTCGCGGCAATAGACCGTGCGATCACGAGCTTCCACTATGTGCGCAATACGATGCCTGCGTCGCTTGAGGATCTGCTCGCAGCAAACTTTGTTACGGATGAATCTGTCCTTAATGACCCTTGGGGACGCCGATACGTGTTTAAGGCTGGGTTAGCGGGTCGCACAACACCTCGCTACGGCCTAAAAACGCTAGGAGCCGACGCCGTTGCTGGTGGTGTGGGTAGTGCATCCGATATAAGCAAGGAAGATGCACACGCTATCCAGCATGCTCTTGCAAACGCGGGTTAGGCAGTAATAGCGGCTAGGTCTAGCCCGCTAGAAGATTTGTCTGCTCAAAAGCCCGTTTCTTTCATCGCTAGAAAGGGAACACGCGAGGGAGTAATAAAAGCACTATCGCTGAATAGCTTAACGAGACAGGCAAACCACTTAGAGCATAGTCTCGAAAAGAGTAGCCGCCGATGTTCTGCACCATCAGGTTAGTGGTATAGCCATAAGGCGTCATAAAGCTAGCGCTCGCACCATAGGCTACGGCCATCACAAAAGGCAGCGTGCTCACACCGAAGCTCTCCGCTAAGCCGTAGGCGAGAGGAAAGGCCAAGGCCGCCGCGGCATTATTGGTCATGAGTTCGGTCAGCAGGAGCGTCGCAAAAAATACTCCAACGAGCGACGCGTAGGGACCTTGAGCGCCAAGATGTTCGCTCAAAGTTTGACTCAAGACATCTACCAAACCCACGTTTGCCAAAGCCTGCGACAGAACTAAGGCAGCGGCGATGATCATGGCAAGATCAAAAGGAAAGCGACGACGAAGCTCCCCTGCCCGGACAACGCCGAGCAGGAGCATTCCAACCAACAGCGCCGCCAAGCCTTTGAGTAAGGGAAAAACGCCACTCGCAGCTGCGGCTACGACACCGAGAAGAGCGACACCTAGGAGCGCGCTTTGATAGGGCGGCAATCGTGCCTCGACTCGCCGATCGCCAACGACCAGAAAGTTTTTGTCGACATTTCTTCTAGCATAAAAATCGCTACCGGCCGCAAGCATTAGGCTGTCACCCGCTTGGAGAGTGATGCCACCTAACTTTCCGGATAAACGCTGGCCGCCTCGTCGCAGCCCAACCACAGCAGCATCAAAGAGTGAGCGAAAGCCTGATTCTTTCGTTGTCTTGCCCTCTACAGTTGAACCCGGCAAAACCACAACCTGAACCAAGTTCTCGCTTACGAGACCTTCGGAGGCGGCGAACGTCCGCAGCCCTTGGAAACGCTCCAAGGTACTCACCTGAGCTATGTCGCCGGAGAAAATGAGCTTATCTCCAGCCCTAATGATTTCCGTAGGCGCAACCGGAGATAGGAGTCGCTCACCGCGAACAATCTCCACCAAAAACAGTGACTCGAGTTCCCGCAAGCCGTTGTCGCTAATACTGCGCCCAATGAGGGGGGATCCGTCTTCTACCTCCGCTTCCACCAAATACTCGGCAATCGATACCTCGTCGCGTGGATAGCTTGGAAGAAATCGTTGAGTGAGAAAAATCGCAAGAAATCCCCCGGCAGTTACCGCCAAACCTATTGGTAAGAAGGAAAAGAACGGTAGACCCGAGCCCGTAGCGTCCTCAAAGAAAGAACTGACAATAAGGTTTGTAGAGGTGCCGATCAGGGTGGTTGTCCCGCCTAAGATCGCCGCATAGGAAAGGGGCAGTAGCAATCGGCTGGGCAGATGATGCGTATTTGCTCGCAGGCTATTCGCGAGCGAAGCCACCACAGCTGTGTTGTTTACAAACGCGGAAAATACGCCGGTCGTGACCATTACCGACAGCAAGCTACGCCGGTACGATGGGACGACCAGACTGTTCGCCATGCGAGATAGCCAGCTGAGCTTTTCCAAGCCTACAGAGACCAGCAACAGCAACACCAGGGTGACTAGCCCCATGTTCGTTGCTTTTGTCAGCACTTCCGCACTGTCGACAATTCCGGCGAAATAGACGGCTCCCAACGCGGACATGAACAGCCAGGCGGGAGTAAGTCCGGTGAATATCAAGCCGTAAAAGAGCCCGACAAACACCAAGGCAACGAATATTTGCTCAAACATAAAGCGCTAGCACATAAAAGCAAGCGGGAGGATACGCGTTGCCCACCTCCTGGCTCAAGGGCCATTTCTAGGCTCACGTCACATGGTTTAAACTCGCCGGCATGTCTCGGTTTGCTTGGCTTTTTAGTCCAACCACCTTCATTGGCAACCGCGGCGTCCTACTCACCCATTAAAAAAATAGGAAATACTATGATTGGATACGTCACGGTCGGCGTGAGCGACATGGAAAAGGCGAAGAGTTTCTACAGCGAACTCCTTGCGGATCTTGGAGCCTCGCTGCTGATGGATGTAGATCGCATCGCCTTTATCGGAAAAAGTATGGCGGAGCCCATGATCGCCGTGTGCATTCCCTACGACGAACAGGAAAATCACTCCGGAAATGGCAACATGGTAGCGATTTCCGCGGGCACAAAGGAGGTCGTAGACCAGCTGTACGCAAAGGCCATTGAACTCGGTGCCAGCTGTGATGGAGAACCGGGCCAACGAATACCTGATATGTTTTATGGCGCCTACGTGCGCGATGCGGACAACAACAAAATCGCTTTTTACGTTTTTGGCTAGCGGCTCAGGTCCTGGCTCCACCGACGGCATTAAGAAAACGGCGAACGCAAACCTATGCAGTTTCTCAAATCTCTTGAAGTTCGCGTTCGCCGCGTTCGCAACCAGTTCATAGCACCGCTACGCTATGCGGGTGATGCAGTGTTTTGCCCCACTTGTGAGCAGGGGTTTTCTACCTTTCTCCCCGCCGGCACAGGAGAGCGGGCGCGACTTAATGCGGTTTGTCCTGGCTGCAGATGTCGAGAGAGAGACCGCCTAAACTGGCTGTATTTGCAGAAACACTCATCGGAGCTACTGTTCCGGCACATGCAGTTTTTGCACATTGCGCCAGAACCGGAACTCGGCGCCTACTTAGAAGAAGAAATCGGCGAGGGCTACATCACCGCCGATTTGATGCGCAAGGACGTAATGGTTCGTCTTGACGTGCAGGCAATCCAGTACCCAAACGAGACTATGGATGCGCTCTACTGCAGCCATGTTTTGCAGGACGTCCCTGACGATAACGCGGCTATTGCCGAGTTCTATCGAATACTCAAACCTGGCGGATGGGCGATCTTGAACGTGCCCCTGTTCGAAGAAAAGACCAGCGAGAGTATGACACCAGACAACGTCCGAGCCAGCTGGGATCAGAGGCCCGACGAGCACGTGCGACACTATGGCCACGACTACGAGCAGCGTTTAGAAAAAGCGGGCTTCGAAGTCGAGGTTAGCTCCGCAGAAGACTTGGAGCCGGACGCGAATTTGCGTAACCGCTACGGCATAGACGGAGCTCGAACGGGCTTTATTCATTTTGTACGTAAAGCGCCGGAGGGCTGACCGGCGGATTGGCTGAAAGCTCAGCTTAAGGGTCGACTAAACGCTTGGGCAAAAACCTGAGTCAGCGCTAAAACCGATAGTCCATTAGCGCTATTTCTGAAGCAAACAGCGCTCCTATGCGCTGCTTTGTTCGTTCCGAGTAATAGTCCGCATAGGGTTTACGCTCGCTCGCCACACCGGCTTTTTCACGCGGCAACGGCTCCGGTATGGACAAGCCTAGGGTCTTCCTCAATTCTTCGAGCGCAGCACCTAGTTCGCGAAACTCAAACACCTTGTCCACAATTATCTGTTGCTTATCGCAATACAACTTGCTGTCGATAGGCAGTCGATGCGGCTTTTCAAGAACGTAGCGTTCAAAAGGAAGCTGCTTCTTGCGCTGCCCTTCTTTCTTCCACAAATAATAGGAAACCACTTTGTCCCAAGGGTTTCTCTCAAAACAGAAGGTAAAGTAACTACTCCAAATATCGTTACCGACTAGGTCGCGGATGCGTGTCGCAGGCATGTGCTCGTAATAGAAGGCGCCCAGAAGGCTGGAGTGACGGTGCACCACTTTTCGCAGCCATTTGCTGCGATTGTACGGCCCCCCCAGAACCGAGCTAGGCCCAAAGTTGCGCGGCAGCCCTGAGGCGATATTGTCCTCCATGTGGGAAACAATGTCGCCAGAGCCGCACTCGCGAGCGAGGGCAACTTCTAACGAACTGCCTGCGGTCTTGTGGGTCTTGACGAAGATGAACTTATGCTTGTGGCTGATAATCATTGCTCATCGTCCACCGGAGCGCCGTTACCTTGCACAAATTGAGATGCAGTCGATGACGGCGCGTTGCTGTTCGCCTCAGCATCGTCCTCATCGACTTTCGAGGGTCGCGATAAGGCTAGAAGATAAAGGGCCAGTAGTAGCCAGTAAAAAGAGGCAGACCAAGAAGAATACCACCCGGGGTGTGTATTGATCGGGAAAAGCATGGCGCACAAAGACGCGGCAAACGGCAAGGCACGCCGCCGCTCGACTGAGTCCGCACGAGTCCAAAGTGCAAACAATAGATAGAGCGTCACTAGGTAGCTTAGAATTCCAAACAAGCCGGTTTCTGCGGCCAAATCTAATAGCAGTTGATGCGCGTGCGATGCGCGGCTACCACCGGCAGCTCCCGCCGGAGCGCTCCAATGATCCCCTTCCTCGGCATAGCTGGGGTAAGCAAAGCGAAAACCCCTCGGCCCTACGCCGTTAAGCCAATTGTCTTTGGCGATTGCAAGTGCGGTCGTCCAGATAGGCAAGCGTTTCCCACTGGCCTCGTTAAGCGCCGCGTAGCTAGGATCGGTTGCAGCTCGCGCAAGGGAAACACTTCGCTGATTAACCCAGTCACTGTTGAAGAAAACAAGCGTGCTCATCGTGAGCAAAACTACTGCACCCAGACTCAGGTACTTTCGACTCAGCCGCTTCGCTTTAAGGAAGAAAGCAGCTAGAACCGCCAGCTCTACCGCCGACACGATCCAAGCCGCGCGTTTTCCCGATAACAGCACAATACCCAGTGCAAGGAGCAAGAGCAGAAAAGCCGCACCCAGCCTTTGTCGCCCTTCGAGAAACACCAGACCCATAGGCATCAACAGCGCCACGGTAGCACCCAATTTGATGTTGTCGTCCTCTCCAAACACACCGTTGATATAACCTTCTCCCCGCCCGTAGCCGAGGATGTTGCGGCCGCTGATCACTTGGAGAGCCCCATCCAAGCACCACACAAACAGCAGGAACGCGACCACCGCGCCTAGCAGGCCAAGGGACCTATCGATATAGCTGTGCGGGTCGGAGAATGCGTGTGCCATCCAAAGCAAGGCGAACACAAAGAGTGGAAAGCGAAGCGCACCAATCGTCGTGACGAGAGATTTTTCTAACATCACCGCGTCGGGAAGCGCGATGAGCATGGGTGCAAAAAACAGCAAAGTGAAAAGGGCGAGCGTTAGCATCCACCCCGCGGCTTTCTCGGGAAATCCCCGCGATAGGCATACAAGCCCCCAAATCGATAAGGCGAGAAGCGGTATCTCAACCATTCGACCAAAGGGCATAAGGACAAAAGCCAGGGCCAGTAGCGCGGTCGGCGCCAGAGGTGTCGGCAGGGGCATGCTGGTGTTCACTTGCTGAGACTTACGACTTTGCGCGCTACTATGCGCTCGAACGGTTCGCTCAGTCAAAAGTTGCGACGTCGAGCCTACATCGTACATACGATAAACTAGGCCTGTCCGCTCAATTACTCATCACATGTTAAAGCTACTTCAGACCAAACCTCTATTTGTCGGCGGTACGCGCTACTGTTTCCAGCATCCCAACCACGCTAATCGATGCGTAAAAGTTCTGCGCCCAGACCGTACCGGAGAAGCAAGAAAACAACGCAGAAAAGACTTTAAGCGCTTTTTGCCACCGCGTTTTTTAGATGACCAGCGCAAAGAGATAAACGCGTACGAGGAGCTTATGCTTAGCGCAAGCGAGGAACTCTGGCGCCATGTTCCCCGTTATCACGGCACGGAAGACACGGATATGGGATTAGGTATCGTTACTCAACTGCTCCGCAACCACGACGATCAGTGGCCAGCAAATCTGCGAGATCTGTTCTCGGTGTCCCCAGATGCTCAACTTCTAAGGGGTATAGAGGAATTTCTGACAGCGGTGCGAGATCTTCGCATACTGAGCCGCGACCTACTCGCCCACAATATTATTGCGGTAGATGAAGGCGACCGCTATCGCGTAATGCTGGTCGATGGCATAGGCAACGCGGAGCTCTTACCGCTCTCGAGCTGGTCCGATTTCTTCGCTAAACAGAAGGTTGATCGTAAGATCAGTCGCTTTGAGCGTCGCTACGCGCAGTACTTAGTGCCAAGCTTGTAGCGACGGCTCAACCATGGACTCAACGGCAACGCTGATCCATCCATTCCATAAGCAGCAGACTCAAGGCTACTCGGCCGCCGGAAAACGAGTGATCGCCGTCTATCTTATACGCGGTCAGGCGCAAGGAATCTTGCTCCCGGTATGCTGACACCACCGGGTCGAACATGATTGCGGGAGGCGTCGCGGTATCCTGCTCACCGACGATCAGCAACACATCCTTGCCAACCAATCCCGGGCCGAAACCCGCGGTGTCTAGCTGGCTCATGGGTGTGTAAGCAAGCTCTTCCTTCAAGCGATCTCCGCTCAGGCCATTCAGCATAAAGAGCGTGTCGGCGTAGGCGCCCAATCGATCAATCTGTGGCCCTCCTGCTGTCACCTGCTGTTTCCATACCCCTACATTTGCAGGCGCTAACGCGACCACACAGGCGACATCTTTCGTCTTTGCCCCCGCCGCTAAAGCGGTGAAACCACCTAGGGAGTGGCCAAGAAAGGACAGGGAATTCCCATCCACACGAAGCTGCTCACTATTCTCCTGGAGGAAAGCTAGAACCGCGAGCGCATCTTCCGGCAAGTGGTTAATACGATAGGCACCGGTCGCCCCCCAAGCGCCACGATAGTGAAAAAATAAGGTATTGAAGCCAAAACGCCGCAGACTCTGTGCCAGATCAAGATTCCTCTCATTGCCCGGAATTCCGTGAAGAAATACGACCGTAGGGTGTGGCCCCTGGCCCGCAGCCAGATAGATATGACCCGGCATTTTCTCACCGGAGCTGGGAATAGTAAGTTCAACAACGGTCGCTGGGAATTCAGAATCTGCGCTCGGGTCGCTGTTAAGCGCATCAGTAACAGGGTCGGCTGACGCCTGCCAAGAGCTTAGTAAAGCAACCGCAAAAAGCATTCCGCTGAGGTAGTTTGGTTTCAAGAGCGTTTTCCTTTTTCAGAAGACCGAGGTTGAATCAGGGTCCGAGCGATCGTGGCACTCGACTAGTTTTCCTCCAGGAAAATTGACCCAGCCGCACTGCTTGCGTAGCTTAGCCGCCTCAACTAGGAGAGCAAGCATGGCCCAGATACCAAGAGACAATAAAGATGACTATGCACCCGGTATTATCGAAGAGCGTCAGCGCTTTTTGGAAGAGCATTCTGGCGCGGAGTTAAAGCACACGAAAGCTTTCTCCTTCGATCCACAGGATATGTCGGGGAACATTGAAAGTATTTTCGGCGTCGCACAAATACCGGTCGGCGTAGCCGGTCCGCTGCTGGTCAACGGCGAACACGCACAGGGTGAGTTCTTCGTGCCCATGGCGACGGTCGAAGGCACCATGCTAGCGAGCTACAACCGAGGCATGAAGGTCATACGGGAGGCTGGCGGCGTCACTACCACGGTGGTTGGACAGGCGATGCAACGTGCACCCTGCTTTGTTTTTCGCAATGCGCGCGACGCTCGCGACTTTGAACTCTGGTTGATGGACCACTTCGAAGAAATCAAGGCGGTGGCTGAGTCCACAACCTCCGTCGGCAAACTCAACGAAGTCGAACACTACTGCGTGCACAACTTCGTTTTTACGCGCTTTGACTACAGCACCGGAGACGCTGCAGGCCAGAACATGACCAGTAGAGCCACCTTTGTGGCCTGCGAATGGATCCGCGAACAGTACCCTGCGCTGCGCCACTACTTGCTCTCGGGCAACTTCGATACGGAAAAACGAACCTCCTCCGTAAACATGCTCAAGAATCGGGGAAAACGCGTAACCGCTGAAATTACGATTCCAAGAGAAGTGCTGGAGCGCAATCTACGAATCACCCCAGAGGCGATGCATTACGGCCAAGGAATTACCACGATCGCATCCTTCATGACCAATTCATCGAATAACGCAGCTCATCCGGCAAACGGTCTAGCAGCCTTGTATCTCGCGAC
>JBCBZV010000064.1:0-23502 GCA_039815155.1 Pseudomonadota bacterium | reverse complement strand
CGCCGAAAATATTCCGCAAAAAGACGGGTTTAGATCTGCCAAACCTCGCAGATAAACATCGCTCATGAAGGGTTTGTCCAATCAATAAGGTCGTTCGAGTTCTCAATTTCGCCGGCGTATCCCAGCCTCCCTGCTAAACACGGATCGGCCTGTTACGAACCGAAAGAGACCGTAACAGTGTTAAAAGGCCGGCGGAGCCGCCAGAGTTTGTTGTCCACGTGCATGAGCCCGCAAGCTCTCAATTATTGAACAAACACTGGGAGGTCGGACGGCTCCGCCGAATTCGTTGTTGTCCCGGTATCAGGAACGCTTGATTCGCTCCCGCTAAAGCGACGCTCGCAACGTGATGCTGAAGTTGCGCCCCGGCCGGGTAAATCGCTCAGGCGCATCGCCACCGATTGAAAGCGTATCTGCCCAGCGGATGTACTCTTCATCGAACAGGTTGAAAACACCCGCATCTAGCTGGAGACGATCACTAAACTCATAGTGAACCAATAAGTCGATGATGTTGTAGCTATCGCTCGCTGGACGGGAAGGGTCGCTAATATCGTTCTGGTTCTTTTCATCGGACCAGGTCCAAACAAGTTCCCCCTCTACCGGCAGGGTCGCTGGCATCCAGCGCAGACCGAGAACCGCATTCAAAGGGTCCACATTATCGAGCGGTGTACCGTCGTCTTCTTCACCATCGGCGTAAGCCAAGGCGCCTTCGAGATAAAAATCAGACAGACCGGAACCCAAGGCACCCAAAGCCAGCAGACCACGCAATTCTACGCCTTTCACCTCAACTTCTTCCAAGTTGACCGCCTGAAATGTGAGCAGCCCGTCGCTCGGATCGATACCGCCGGTAGCCAGAAACTGAGGAGCGAGTTGCTGCTCCAAAATAAAATTATCATAGAGCGTATCGAACACGGCTAGCTGCAGATTACCCACCTCACCCTCTATACGCAGACCAAGTTCGAAGCCCTGGCTGGTCTCTGATTCCAAATTGGGAGCGGAGATCGTCTTATAGCCACCAATAAAGTTTGAGAAGCCATTGTTCACATCATCATAGGGTGGCGCACGGAATCCTTCGCTGTAGCGGCCCCAAACGGATACAGAGTTGCTCAGGTTGTACAGCGCACCGAGTTTTAGCGTTAGTTCCGAGTCTTCAAAATCATCCGGCGCCGCGACGCCAGGGTTACCAGCGAAGAAAATCGGATCCTGACTCACATCAGCTTCGTAATCGTCGAAGCGCAGTCCCGGCGTGATCCGCAGGCGGCCGTCGAGCAGCACGATTTCGTCTTGAATGAATAAGGCCCGGTTCTCGACCTCCGTGGGCGGAAAGTCGCGCGTGGGTAGCGGTAGGAATTCGACCACCGTCTGGCCATCGGCGTCGACCGTACCGCCGTTGCGAAGGTTCTCATTGTCCGTCTGATACACATCCACACCGTAGGTAAGCGTGTGCTGGGACGAGCCGAGACTAAAATTCGAACTCGCCTGCGCAAACAGGCCGGTAATGTCTGTATTGAAGAATGAACCGCGCTGACGCTGCTGGAACAGCCCGGGTGGTGCTAAACGATCTTCGAAGGTGAACTGCGCGGCTTCCGACTCCTGCCGGTAGAGCGTCGCGTTCGCGCTGTCGATAAAGCCTTCGCCGTTGTAACGATAGTTAAGACTGTAGCGATTACGTTCGCGCTCGTCTTCTGCGACCCGCGTTTGTATCAGTGTCCCGCGCGAGACGATGCCAAAGTCTGAGCGGAGAGTGGTGTCGACGGTACTGTCGAAGTCCTCGTACGCGAAGATCAGGTTGTGGCCTTCGGCCGGACTCCAGCCGAGCTTGAAGTTGACCGTTTGCGTATCGACATCCTGTGGATCTGCCTCGGTACGCGTTGGCCCATCAACATTACTGTTGCCCGCCGTCTCCGTTTCTTCACCGGTTCGGTATGTGTAGGTGAGCAAGCCGGCGAGTTGTTCGGTTCCGTAGGCGCCATTGAAGGTACCAATAAAACTGTTGTCTTCACTGCTGTAGCCGGCTTTGAAGTCCGCGTAGGTGCTGTCATCGGCACTGATGTACTCGTTAGGTGCTCGCGTCGTGATGGCAACTACTCCGCCGAGGGCATCGCTCCCGTAAAGGGTGGACACGGGTCCACGGGCAATTTCGATCCGCGAAATAGTGTCTACGTCGACAAAGTCGCGGCGAGAAGACAAGAATGGCCCAAAAGAGAACTCTTCGGGCGCGCGGATGCCGTCGATTAAAGTCAGTACCCGATTGCCACCAATGCCGCGAATGGTAAAGCCATCCAAGCCGAAACGGCTGCCCGTCCCACCAACAGACACGCCCGGTTCATAGCGCACGAGGTCCTGAATGTCTCGTACAAGAAAGCGCTCAATGTCTTCCTTGTCGTATACAGATATCGTGGCTTCCACTTCCCCAAGCGTGCGCTCCGTGCGGGTTCCAACCACAGTGACCGTCTCAAGCTCACTCACCGCTCCCTGCCCTTGGGCGCGAATGTTAGGCGTGGCCCCAAGCGCGCCAACTGCTGCGACCGCAAGCGCTAACGCATGAACAGCCGATGGTCGGGCAGGCGACAGGACAGTCATGTTAGCCATACGCTCGGTGCGGTGCGCGTAATCGAGACCAGGGCCGGCTGGCTCCGCAACGGAATATAGCCTGGGGAATACTGGTTTTGGTGCAGTTTTCATGATGAGAGATCCTCATGCCGCTGGAATGCAAAACGCTGCCATCTACTGAGCAAAAGTATTTCCAGCAGGGTGGTGGAAATAACGACATCGTCAGCTGTTGGAAGGGTCGGTCGTGGAATTCTATTGATAAATTTGACGTACATGATAATTGTTACTATTTGCATTACAAGTAAAGACGATGTGTAGAATTTACGCTGGGTGGACAAAAGCGGTACTAAACTGGTGGCGTCTTAGGCTACAAACAGAGACACTTTGGGCCTTGGCAGCTCGTCGCATAGGCTGCATACAGTTGAAAGTGGAATCTCAGGCCGTGCACCTGTATCGGTAAACGCACACGTAGAGCGGAATACCGCCACCGGGGGAAAGATGGAAAACAAAACGCTTGAACAGCGTCTGAACGAAGAAGTGTTGGAATTTATCGGCGACCGTCGCTCGCTGCAGATCGCATCGATCGACGAAGAAGGAGTGCCTTTTGCGTCCTATGCGCCTTTTGCGGCAGACGACAGGAGTTTCTACGTCGTTTTATCCGATATTGCCGTCCATGGGAAAAATCTGTTATGGGAACCGCGCGGATCCATTCTCCTGATCGAAGACGAAGACTCAGCAGAAGAACTGTTTGCCCGGCGACGAGTGAGCTACCAAGTCCGAGCGGAAGCGCCAGAGGTTAACTCAGTCGAGTGGTCCACCGGCGTTGACTTGCTGGAAAAGCGCTTAGGCAAAATGCCACGGATGTTGAGTGAGCTTGATGATTTTCGTGTGTTCCGTCTGCACCCATTATCCGGTCGCTACGTAAAAGGCTTCGGTGCTGCCTACGCGCTCGCCGGCGGCGCGCTGGGCCAAGAATCCGTCAATCATCTCACCGACGGGCACCGCAGCCGTCGAGAAAAAGCCGACGAAGCGAACGACCATCAGGCTGCATAGCTCGACGCATGACGCTTTTGTATGCGGCCCAGCGGCTCTTGCTTTATAGATTGCCTAAGACTTCATCGAGCCGGCGGATTCTGCAGCACGTTTAGATGGAAGAAGCGGCATCTTGGAACCTGCGATCGCAGTCAGATCATCAATCTCTAATCTCCTCCGCGACTCTTGCTACGGTCGCCGCACCCAGTACGCCGAAGCAAGCGATAGCGGGTATAACGAGCACCAGGGACAAGCCGTAGTAGTCTCCGGCGGTACCGAAAATGAGCGCTCCGATCGCTGGCGTGCCCATAGCAATGACAGTCCAAAGGCTGAGTACGCGACCGCGAAGTTCTTCGGACACAATAAGTTGTACCAAGGTCTGGCAGCTGGTGCCGATGATGGTGGTACATAAGCTCAGGAAAGCGATTGCGACACCGGCGAGTAACAGTGAATCCCACTGCGCCAGGGTCAGCAAGAGAACCGCCGCGGTAGCGAGGGAGACCACGACCAACTGGTATAGGCGTTGCAAACGGCTGGCCTGTCGCGATACCAGCAGCCCACCCACAATCGAGCCGGTACCAGCCATCGCGGTCAGAGTGGCCAAGGTCGAGGCATCACCCGCCAGTAGCGTCCCAGATAAGGCGGGCAACAACTCGAGTGCTGTTCGACCAAGAAAGCCGCTTGTGAGGGTTAGTAAGAATACCCAGCGAATCGTCCGTTGCTGTTTTAGGTAAGCGAAACCAGCGCGAAGCTGCGAAAAAAATGCGTCCCCCTCCTGCGCAGAATCTCGCTTAAGAGGTGACACACGCACCCGCCATAGCAGCAAGTGTGCGAGCAGGCTCGCGAGTCCTCCCACAAAAAATGTCGCGGTAACATTAGTCACTGCTAAGAGTGCCGCGCCTAGTGCGGGGCCAAGAATTCGAGAGCTATTGAACGCGACCGCAGAATAGCCAACAGCACTCGGCAGCGCCTCTCGCACGACCAGACGCGGTATGAAAGCGAGGCGGATCGGCGTGTGAGCAGACATGATTGCGCCAAACAGCAGAGCGAGCAGCAAAACAGAGGTTTCACCTAGCAAACCGGATAGGGCCAGTACACCCGCAAGCGCCGACACAAGCGCCTGTAGCCCGGTGGTAACGAGCAGCCCGCTGTGCGTATCGATGCGATCTGCGGCGATGCCAAATAGGGGCGAAAGCAGGAAGGTCGGAACCAGCATTGCACAGGCTACGCTGCCGACAAAAAAAGCGGATCCTGTCAGCTCCCAGGCAAGCCAGCCGAATAAGAAGCGAATGAACCAGCTGCCAAGCGTGGCCAGGCAGCTCGATGGGAAATAAATCCGAAAGAGCGGCTGCGTAAAGGCTGACCTATAGCTTACAACCGCTCCCGCAGTTGCGCGTGCAGAGGCTTCGAGGCTATCTCTGCTTTCTCCGCTTTGTCCGCTTTCTCCGCTCTCGCCGCGTTCGCCGCGTTCGCCGCTATCACGGTCGATAGGATCGCTTTGTGACTTTTCGCTGACGATGCTCCGTCCTAGAATCTAGACGGGTTTGCGAAACAACAGCGTCATTCGCGTTGACTCGCCGATTGCCTTCATTGCCGAGGCGGCCTCTTCATCATCGCGAGAACCGAACAGCGAGGGGGGTAGACGCCATACCATATCCTCAGTCGTGGGCACATCCGCTGGGTTCACATTGATGTCCGTTTCCGCAACGAGCTCAAGACCGGCGTCTTCGAATGTCTCTACTACGAAGCTCTTCTTTAAATAACCAGCTTCACCGCTGGCCCAAGCATCCGGAAGTTCTTCCGGGGCCATGTGCTGAACGATTCCTACAACACCACCGGGCTTCAAAGCGGCGGTGATATCGGCCATTGCTGCCGTTAAAAAACCACCCTCGCTTTCAAAACGAGCCAGGTTGTGCAAGGCGCGAACAAGCAAAACTGCATCAACGCTGCCTGCTAGGCTATCCGGTAGGCTGCCGAATTGCATTGCCGAAATAGCGGCGACTTGCGCGCCGGGATACCAGGCCTCTGCCTGAGCCGTCCAGTCGGCTACCCAAGTTTCCTTCTCTTTGAGTTCCTCTTCCGAGAAGAAACCGAACAGAGGGAACAGCGCCTGATCATAATCAGCACCCACCAGAGCCCCCTCCTCTCCTAGGTAATGCAGTAGGATCTTGCTGTACCAGCCCCCTCCGGGGAGCGCTTCCAGCACGGTCATTCCCGGCTCGATACCAAAAAACTCAAGGGTCTCCTGCGGATGTCGGTATTGGTAGCGGGCTTGTACATCCTCCGGCTGCGCGGCCAGTACCGCCGCCAAATTCGCCGGAAAGAGGTCCTCTGTAACGACTTCGCTGATTGGCTCGGCGGCCTGCTCCCCAAGCTCAGCCTCGATTTCCGAGGACTCTTGGCAAGCTGCTAGAGCGATAAAGGCGATTGCGGCTGGAATGAAACGATATGAGCGATACATGGATACGACCTTCTTGTAACTGGAAACGGATAATAGCCCGAGCCTTGCTGCTATCGCATTCAGTAAGCGCTTCAGCGCGACTATGCCCTGGCTTTCCAACACGGTGCGTTTGAACTCTACTACTCCATCGCCTCGGTGGCGCGTCGGGCCGCGATGAATGATCGAACGCAAAGAACCATGAATACAATCAGAGCGACGCCCATGACCAGTTGAACCAGGGTGGCAGTTCGAAAAGGGTCATCGCCCAATAGTCCTGGAACACCGCGCATCAAGGAACCGATCACTCCGACCAGGGCGACCGTAGCCGCGCCGTGCATCGCGTGTTTGCGCAGGCTATCTTTAAGCGCAACAAGACCGAATACTATGAGGCCCGCGCCAAAGAACGCCGGAATCATCGCGGTAAGGCTGGATTGCCCAGTACCGAAGTAGGACAACATCCCAAGCGCGATAAGTCCGAAGCCAAAAACGAGTGTGATCTGCGGCATAGCTATCAATCCTTCAAGCGACTAAGAGCACGCCATTATAAACCGTCGCTCGCGTCTCAGGCGCCACTCGCCGCCTTTTCATACAAAGTAACGACGCAGGCACCACCAAGCCCAAGATTGTGCTGCAGCGCTAGACGAGCACCCTCAACCTGGCGAGCATCAGCGCTGCCCCGCAACTGGTGCACGAGTTCGTAGCATTGGGCTAGACCGGTGGCGCCCAGGGGATGGCCTTTAGAGAGCAACCCACCGGAAGGGTTGGTGACTACTTGTCCACCGTAGGTATTGTCTCCATCGACAATAAATCGTTCAGCTTCGCCCTGCGCACACAACCCAAGACCCTCATAGGTAAGGAGCTCATTAGCGGTGAAGCAGTCGTGCAATTCCACGACATCAATGTCGCTGGGTGAAATCCCTGCCGCTTCAAAACACGCCTGGCTGGCCGCCTCGGTCATGCCGTAACCGACCATCTTGATCATGCTTCCGTCGGCAACATAATCGGGCTGATCGGTGCGCATATCCTGAGCGATGATGCGAACCTGTTGCGACAATCCGTGTTTTTGGGCGTAGTTCTTTGAACACAAAATTGCCGCCGCTGCACCGCAAGTAGGCGGGCAACACTGATAACGGGTCAGCGGATCAAAAATCTCTGGTGCCGCTAGGACTTCCTCGATGCTCAATGTTTCCCGAAACACCGCATTAGGATTTTTAGCCGCATGGGCCCGGGCCTTCACGGATATCTGAGCAAAGGTCTCTCGCTTGGTGCCATGCTCAAAGCGGTACTCGCGCCCGGCACCGCCGAACATCTGTGCCGCAGGAGGTGCTGCAGTGAACCCTTGCACATCGCTCATCATGCGTACGTGCGGCCCTATCGGCGCTTCCCGGTCCGTGTACTTACTACCCAGCGCGCCCCGCTCCATTTGCTCAAAGCCAAGGGCGAGGACGCATTCAGCCGCACCGCTTTCGATCGCCTGGCGGGCAAGGAACAAGGCGGTAGAACCGGTAGAACAATTGTTGTTGACGTTAATGATCGGCACGCCACTCAAGCCGAGACCGTACACGGCTCGCTGACCGCAAGTGGATTCCCCATACACATACCCAACGTAGACCTGTTCGACGTCTTGGTAGTCAATCCCCGCGTCCCGTAATGCCTCACGACCTGCCTGCTCCGCCATGAGCTCATAGCCATCGCTCTCACCCGGTTTCTTAAAGGGCGTCATCGCCACGCCGCAAACCTGAACATCTCGTTGCATTGACCGTTCTCCTCGTGCCGACTCGGTCGCACACCGCCGGCGCTCATTGAATATATTCGTTGTATATACTCAGGCGACGCGCTTCGGTGCGAGCGCCTTAAACAGCTTCATATCGCCATCCACTCGGACCGCACCCTGTTGAAACAGCACTGCCAAAGGCTTCTTGGTGCTTATTAGATCGAGTAAGGCAGCGGCGTCTCCGACGATCACGGTATCTGCGTCGCTATTCCGCAAGCCCTTCACCGTGGGCGGGGTAGCAGAAAAATCAAGCGTCCAGTGGGTCGTGTCGTCGGGTAGCGACAACTGAATACGCCCTTGCGCTGGTAGCGAGAGCTCAAGCTGGCGGAGATCGCCGCTCAGCAGAATATCCAGTCGCTCGACAAGCTCTTGATCTGATTCGACCGCTGTTTCCGAGCCGTCGCTAGCGACATCTTCGTCTGCTTGATCTGCGCCGATCGCCATCCCGTCATCGCTAGCTGCGCTTGCGTTTGCAGTGACGGACTCTAGTAGCTCCGCGGCCTCTACGGGGTCCATGTCCGCCAAAAACTGCAGCTTTTGAGAGGCGAGCACATCACCACTAATCTTGAGCTTGCCAGCGAAGTACATCGAGGTGGCATCACTACCACCCTGCATCATCTCCATAAGATCTGATTCCAGCAGCTCTAGAGCCGTATCGTGCGCTGCTATGCCCACATAAACGCGACCGGGATCATTCTTGAGATCAAGTACAAAGTTGAGGTCCGGTTCCTTTATGTGCCACTGATAGGTCGTTCCCACACTAGCGGCCAGGGCTGGATTTCGGCGTAGATATTCCTCAAGCATCGCTACGACTGCCGCGGCGCCTGCACCCTCGGTAGACCCTTGGGCAACCTCATCGGATATAGCTGCCTGCTGCGGCAGCTCAGCGTGGAGTTCTACCGCCGCGTTGGAAATGACGACTTCATCTCGCTCCTTAACGCGCATTTCGAAGACCACCCGGGTATCCTTTTCTTTCCACATGCGCGTGATCAGCGTTTCGCCCGGGTAGACAGTCTTGGCGAAGCGGACTTTTACATCGCTGAAGAGACGGCCATTGTTATTTGCAAAGGATTTTAGGACGTGGCGCACGCCAAAACCGAAGGTGCACATGCCGTGAAGTATCGGCTTCTCGAAACCGAAGGCCTGGGCGAACGCCGGATCGGCGTGCAGCGGATTCCAGTCTCCGGAAAGGCGATAGAGAAGCGTTTGATTCGCATCGGTCGCGTCTTCCACAATCAGATCCGGCTCTCGCTCCGGGGCCACGTTGAGAGACTCGCTTGGCCCACGTTCACCTCCCCAACCCCCGGCACCGCGAATGAATGCGGTCATTTCGTTGTACACGAGCGCCTCACCATTAGTCGCATCACTGGTAGTAACTGCGAAAATTACGAGGGCGTTTGGATCCTTATCGAAGACCTCCTTTACCTTAAAGCTGTGAGAGAGCTTGGCGTTGCGTGGTAGTGGGTTTAGAAGTTTGGTGTATTGTTCGCCATGCAGCAGGCGATCAAAGCCAAACTTACAGCCAGGCAGTTGGAGGGAATTGTTTTTTGCTGCGGCCAGCATGGCGGATAACTGCGGTATAACCGCATAGGCGGGAAACGCGTCGAATTCCGAATCCAACTCATATACATAGCGCCTTTCGCTGGCATCGTTGGGATCTCTCGCCATACCGATGCCGAGCGCATATAGCGCTAGATCGCGCTCATCGTAAGCACTTTCTAGAACGAGCTCACCGGCAAAGGCCGCGTCTAAATCGATGAACTCATTGCCGCCGCGGGCCGGATTGTTAATCGCTTCTAGTACGGGCTTTATTGAATCCGTAGCCTCCCGCGGATGATCGACCCGCTCGAAGTCATCGACCCGACTCCAGCCAGCGGCAATCGTTTCCGCAGTAAACTCGGAGTGAGCATCAAAGATACCACCCACGGTCCTTTCCCAGCGTAGCCGACCTACGTAGCCGGCACCGACCTCAAAGAGGCCTTTGGTTTCGGCGCAGGCCTCGCTACAGAGATACACCACGAGCGGCGTAACCTGCTCTACCTTGAGCTGGTCGAAGAGCGCATCGGGCATCGATCCTTTCGTGAGACGAGAGCCAGCTAAGGGTGCAATGGTGTTCACGTTCACGTTCTTTTTGCGGCCTTCGACCGCCAAGCACTGCGATAGACCGTGAATGCCCAACTTGGCTGCGCAGTAATTCGCCTGGCCAAAATTGCCGTAGATGCCAGCAGCGGAGGTGGTAAAGAGCACTCGACCGTAGCCCTTTTCTATCAAAATGGGCCAGGCCGCACGGGTTACTGAGTAGCTCCCTTGTAGATGGACGTCGAGTACCGTCTGCCAATCTTGCTGATCCATTTTTAGGAAACTCTTATCCCGAAGAATCCCCGCGTTGTTGATCACGATATCAACGGTTCCGAATGCCTCCAGGGCTGCATCTACAATCGCCTGACCGTTGAGAACAGAGTCATAGCAAGCCACCGCTTCGCCGCCGGAAGATCGAATTTCTTCTACCACCAAATCCGCCGCAGACCTGCTGCCCTCAGCGGAACCGCGCGTATCGCCGCCGAGATCGTTCACCAGAATTTTGGCACCCCGCGCAGCCAACGCGAGTGCGTGCGAACGCCCCAGCCCGTTACCGGCTCCGGTGATAAGCGCCACTCGACCAGAAAAATCTATCTTTTTCATAAGCTGTGTTTCGCTGCTACGAAGTTGACGAAGGCAAGCTCGCCAGCGGCTAGAGCGATCTCGCGATGAGATCTTTCATGATTTCGTTGGTACCGCCGTAAATCCGTTGAGCACGAGCGTCAATAAACGCACGGGCTACCGGATAGTCGAGCATGTAGCCGTAACCGCCATGAAGTTGAACGCATTCGTCGATGACACGACCCATCATGTCGGAACACCAATATTTGGCAGCGAAAGCCGCATTGGCGTCCAAACCTCCGTTGAGTAGATCCTCCATGCAGCGATCACAGAACACCTGCCCGATCGTGATTTCGCTCTTCATCTCCGCCAGCTTGAATCGACTGTTCTGAAAGCTCGCTACGCTCTTACCAAACACTTTGCGATCCTTGGTGTATTCGAGCGTGTGCTCTAAAGCCCCCTCGGCGCCAGCAACGGAAATGATCGCGATCATCAAACGCTCCCAGGCAAGCTCCTCCATCAGCATGACGAAGCCTTGCCCCTCATCGCCCAGACGGTTTTCCTTGGGGACCTTCACATCTTCAAAAAACAGCTCGCAGGTGTCTTGCGCATGCATGCCCACTTTTCGAAGTGGTTTACCTTTGCTAAATCCCGCGCTGTCGGCCTCAATAATAAGTAGCGACACGCTAGCGGCGCCCTCGTCTTTGTCACCGGTCTTAACCGCAACAACCGCGAAGTCGCACATATAGCCGTTGGTGATAAAGATCTTGGATCCATTCACCACATAGTGATCTCCCGCATCAACCGCTTTGGTCTTGATGGACTGAAGATCTGAGCCGGTTCCTGGCTCAGTCATGGCGATAGCGGAGATCAGTTCGCCCTTGGCCATGGCAGGAAGCCACTTCAGTTTTTGCGCTTCCGTACCAAAGTTGTTGATGTAGTTGGCGACGATGTCCGAATGCAAACTGAAGCCGATGCCGGAAGCACCCGCCTTGCTTTGCTCTTCCATCATTACCACCGCGTAGCGGCGGTCCGCATCCGCACCGCCATACTCGGTGGGCATGGTGCCGCACAATAAGCCGAGCTCCCCGGCCCGGGACCAGATTTCCCGGTCGACGTGTTGCTGCTCTTCCCAGCGTTCATGATGAGGCATAACTTCATCGCGAAAAAAGCGGGCGACGTTACTGCGATATTCCTCGTGTTCCGCTTCAAAAAGAGTCCGCCTAAGCATGATTTATCCCCCTGACTTTTTACTTTTGACCTATTCGTTGGCCTGGCTTGCTAAGGGCCGCTTGCGCCTCCAAAAGATAGTAATCTTATTACTTCAAATATCGCAACTGTCCTATTTATTTCGTATATACTGTATCTATAGTTTTAATTGTTCTCTAAGTCAGGTAACTGAATTACTATTACACGAAGCAAGAACGCAGTTGGAACGGCAAGCTAGCCGAAAAGTCAGCGATATCGATGAAAGCGAAAATTTCTCATGATGTTCAAGTAGCAAGCCGAAGAAGGCGAAGCCACGCGTCCACGGGGCATGCTCCACAGGTCGTTGAGCGACGCATTCGAATCGAGGAAGCGGCGTTGCGCCTTTTCGTACAGCTGGGAACTGACAAGGTGGCGATGAGTGATATCGCTCGGGAAGCCCGCTGCTCGCTCCAAACCATCTACAACGACTACGAAGACAAAGATGGGCTTTTGCGGCGCTGCTTGGCAAGCTGGGTCGAGCGCTTTATGAGCCGAATTGTCAACGCGCTTCAATCGGATGCGCTCTACAAAGAAAGGCTCCGCAGAGCGTATTGGCTGGCCATCGAGTTTTGTGAGGCGGAGCCTGAGGTCACCAAACTCGTACTAGGCACCTTCTACCAAGATAGTTGGCGAGGCCGCGGGGAGTTTCGGCTACCTGAAGTTACCCAGGCATTTTTAGCGCAAGTGAAAGAAGGCCAGAGCAAGAGGCTGCTACGCGACGACCTTCCCCCTCGTTTACTGATGGATATCTTTATCGGCATCGTTTACCGGGTGATATGGGCGAACCTGAGCCGCGGATCGCCCGAAGCGCTGTCGCGGCGAGCGGATGCCCTCTTCGATGCGAGCTGGGCTGCGGTAGCGGCTACAGAACCTTCGGCTTAACCATTAACTTGAGCCTCTCGCTAGAACCTTCGGCCTGAACTTTTACTATGAAAACGAACCGCGAAGTTACAGGTTGGCCGCTTAAATTAGCTATCCGAGGGACGGCGGAATGAGTGAAGCCCCAAAGGCGCTGGACGAGACACGCAGCCCTTCGGAAGAATTTACGAAGCCGCTAAACCAGCCGCAGGAAACCTCGTACGGTAAGTACTCAAGCGTGTTCATGCTGCAGGTCGCCCATGACCTTCCGGCGGCGCTGACTGCCACCATGGCACCTACCTTGTTTGTAAAACAGCTCGGGTTGGATCTTTCGCTGATCGGCGTGTTCTTCTTACCCTTCGTTGTAACCGCGCTGAAGTGGACCTGGGCGCCGGTAGTCGACAATCGCTACAGCGCCAAAATAGGACGGCGCAAAAGCTGGCTGGCCCCTCTGACTTTCCTGGTCGCCGCAAGCTTTTTAGCTGTGAGCCTAGTAGAGCCTTCCCTAGAAAACCTAAGCATGATCATCTGCCTATTTGTGGTGAAGCAGATCTTCTTTGCCACGCAAGAGATTGCAGCCGATGCCTATGTCGTGGAGGCACTGAGCCCGTCCGAACGAGGGATTGGTTCGTCCATTGTGTGGATAGGTAAGGAGTTTGGCCAGATCATCGGTTTCGCCGGCCTGGTGACGGTGGCGGATAAGCTAGGTTGGCAAAGCGCTTTCTCAGCCGCCGCAGTTCTCTTTATTCTATGTAATTTACCCGTACTGCTGCGCCCGGAGCGACCGCAGAATCCGCCGAGCTCTAACGATCGGGCCAATTTGAAGCAGTTTTTCCAGCGCCGCGTAAACTTACACGTGATCGCCGTAGTGTTTGCGATCGCCTTTGCAGTGCAAATGCCCGTCGCCATCATTGGGCCCTTTCTCGGCGACAAAGGCTTTACGCTCTCTCAAATCGCCGTAATCCTTGGCGTATCAGCGAGCATTGGCGCGTTGATCTCCCTGAGCATCGCTTCGCAGGTAATCAAGCGGCTCGGTGCTAAGCGCACAGCGATTGCGATGTTGTTCGTAGCGCCTGCGGCCAGCCCGGGGTTTTTCTGGCTGGCGATCCAAGACTCCGCGACGCTTAGCGCTGTGATCGGCATTATCTTGTGGGCAACAATTTGCACAGCACCGCTGCGAATGGTGCTTTACGCAGCGCGAATCGGTTGGACCTCCAAACACCAGGCGGGTACCGACATCACCGCGCAGCAATCGGTCTGGTTCCTAGGCTATGCCGCTGCCGGTGCCTGTGCCGGAATTATTGCCTCAACCCTGGGGTGGGTCGGATTCTTCGTCGTCAACGTCGCGCTTACCTGTGCTGCGATGATTTTCTTCATTCGCTCCCACGACCCTATTCAAAACGAGGTTCAGCGCTTGTATGCCTAGCTGTCGACATGTCAGTGCATTCCCAAGTCGTTTAGTTCACCGCTTCGATTCCAGCGTCTTTGCAGTTTCGGGCCTAGGTGTCTGCAGGACGATACACCGGTTGTAAAAATAAGAACCGTAGAGAGGGACAAGCTCTATCGGCTTTACTCTCTTAACCCTCTTAAATTCAGCTAATGAAGAGGAGCTACCCATGAAAAACCGCGAAAGCAAAGCAGTAGGAAGCCGCGCCCCCGGCGAGGGAGGATCGATCCTACGGGTTGGACGCGCTAAAAACGACCAATCACCTGCGACCGAAGACCAGCAGGCGCCTTCTGGGGCGAGCTTGCGGCGAAGATTCCTTACCTATGCGGTAGCGGGCGCGGCTTGTGGCCTGGGTCCGGGTATCAATCACGATGCCTTCGCTCAAGAAGCAGCGGCGTTAGAAGAGATCATCATACGCGGGGAGAAGCAGGGTAAGACGCTCCAAGATACCGATACTAGTACCTTTGTGGTTACCCCAGAAATCATTGACCAACTCAATATAGTAGACCTTGAGGACGCCCTTCGTCGGGCAGGAAATGCGGGCTTGTCTACTACGGCGACCGGCAATAACGATGAGTTCGTATTACGAGGCGTGCCAAGCAGCGGAGTGACCTCGGGGAGCACACCGGTTGCCACTCTTATAATCGACGATGCTTTTATACCTACTCAGGCGGCCGGTTCAACGATTTCAAACGCTTGGGATGTGCAGCAGATCGAGATTCTCCGCGGCGCCCAATCGACACTCCAAGGACGTAACTCGCTCATTGGTGCAATCGTTGTAAACACGCGCGAAGCGAGCTTTGAGCCTGATTTTCGCGCGCGAGCAACCTATGCGACGGCCAGCACCTACGAAGCGTCCGTCGCTGGCGGAGGAACGCTCATTAAGGATCAGGTCGCCGGCCGAATATCACTCCAGCGGCTAAGCAGCGATGGCTTCATTAAGCGTGCAGATGGGCAACTCGGTGACCCGGAAGAAACGACCCTGGTACGGGCTAAATTGCGGATCGAGCCCGCTGCTCTACCGAAGCTTCGGTGGGACATCAACGGTTCCTTCCTTGATGAGGAAGATGGCAGTACGCTCGTGGATGCGAGCGACCCAGCGGAGCGGTTGCAGACCTTCGACATTTTGGCGCGAACGGATAGAGAGATAAGTACTTTCTCTAGCCGTCTCAACTATGAAATTAGCGATTTCTGGAACTTCACATCGGTCACAAGTTACGCGCAGTTGGAAACCGATGAGGTAGCCGACTTCGACGGCTTACCAGACCAGGGCGCTCCGGCCACACCGCTGCGTACAAACACTCGGGATCAATCGGACTGGCTGCAAGAGTTTCGCTTTAACTATTCCAATGGCAACAATTTGAGCATGCTGCTCGGCGCACTCTACGCAGAGCGAGAAAGCGACGACTTTACCCGAGCTGTTCAAACCTTCCCCATACCGCCTGTCGATATCACCTTGTTTGGCTTAGATAGCATATATGAGGCCGCCACCGCGGCAGCGACAGACGGCACCGTCTCGATCGGCACCCCGCCGGGAGCACCCCGGCTGCTTGATGATCCACTGCTCCTAGGCGACTCGGCGCCGCTGGCCAGCGACTTCAACTTCGGGCCCAGCTTTAACACCTGGGCCGTGTTTGCAGAAGTGAACTACGATCTTTCGCCTAAATTGACCTTGACCGCCGGATTCCGTTATGAGGAAGAAGAAGCAAGCTATGAGGCTTTTCAGGTAAATCAGCTGCTTGATGAATCGGATGCGGCTGCAATAACGGCAGCAGGCAATCCTGGCCTAACAACCGCCGTAGAAAACAGCCTCACCGCTGCGCTTCAGCCCCAGCTTGGAAGCGGTGCGGAGGCGGCCGCGGCCAGCGCTACACCTAATATCGTCCCTGCCTATGGGAACCTGGTAGAACGGGTTGTCATAGCCGTCAACGGTGGCAACGAGAACGTGCTTCTTCCCCTAACGCTGGATGAAGAGCAGAGCTTCGAGGTTTTCCTGCCGAAGTTCGTCCTTCGCTACAACATCAACGACCGCGTATCGCTGGCCGCGAGCGCGCAGCGCGCTTACCGCCCTGGAGGAATTGGTATCAATCCTATTCGCGGCGAAGCATTTGTATTTGATCAGGAGTTTTCCTGGAACTACGAACTGTCGCTACGAGCTGAAATCGCCGATGGGCGAGGTTTGTTTAATGCAAACCTGTTCTTTATCGATTGGGAAGACCAACAAATCGAAGTACAGCTGTCGGATACTCCTCAGGATTCGGCGACAGAGAACGTCGGTGCCAGTGAACTCTTTGGCATGGAAGCGCAGTTTTTGTACGCCGCGAGCGAGCGTGTCGAATTATTCGCCAGCATTGGTTTACTCCACACGGAGATTACCGATGCGGATGAAGGTAACGAAAATCTTATTGGCGATGAGTTCCCCTTTGCCCCCAGTTTTTCTGGATCTGCAGGCGTAAGCTATCGTCATCCGAACGGGCTTCACGCCACTTTCGATTTTAATTTCCAGGGGGATTCCGAGCCGGTAGTGCCGAACAATTCCGGCCCAGATCCGCTGTTCGGCTCCGGCCGCTTAAACGATAGCTGGGTTACCGCCAACGCGCGCATAGCCTATGAAGCGGAAAGCTACAGCACGTTCTTGTTTGCATCGAACTTGTTTGATCGAACCTATCTCGTCAATGCCGATGCGCAAGCGGGGAACGCAATCGTAGGGGAACCTCGCGTGATCGGACTGGGCTTCCAGTTCGAACTTTGATTCTCATGGCGCGATGGCGCGCGGCCGTAGCGCTCTTTTTTCGACCGACTTCGAAGAGATTGGAGCATTGACTGCAGTCCCTGGGATGAATAGCGTGAGCTTACATAATTCAAACAGAGATGCAGCGTATGTTCGCTATCGATCACGATCTTGAGGCCCGTAGTTTTGATTACCTGATCGTCGGTGCCGGCGGCATGGGCATGGCCTTTGCGGACGTTATTTTTCAGGAGACGGATAAAAGCTTCCTCCTGGTCGACAAGATGGATAGGCCTGGCGGTCACTGGAACAACGCTTACCCGTTTGTACGCCTACACCAGCCTTCCGCGTTTTACGGGGTGAACTCGCGGGAGCTCGATACCGGCTACATCGACAAGGTTGGGCGCAATAAAGGCTTGATGGAACTGGCATGCGCACCGGAAATCCTGGCTTACTATGACCAGGTACTTCGCCAGGACTTTCTGCCCAGTGGCCGAGTCAGTTTCTTACCTCTCAGCGATTACCTTGGGGAGGGTCGTATACGCTCACTAGCCACCGGTCGGGAGCTGGTGGTTAATGCACACAAAGTCGTCAATGCGGCCTACCTCGAAGCCAAAGTACCGGCGGTAGAGCCACCGCCCTTTACATTCGATGACTCGGTAGAAATATGCGCGCCCGGAGCTCTCGCCAGGCTTGCGAAAGAGTACCACCAACCCTTTCAAAACTACGTGGTTGTTGGGGCAGGTAAAACAGCCTTTGATGCGATTCTCTATCTGATCGATCTCGGTGTGGCTGTGAACGCCATTCACTGGATCATGCCTCGGCAGAGCTGGCTACTGGATCGAGCGACCATCCAAACCAATCCGGAACTTCAACTCAATCCGATCAGCAACTTTGCCGGGCAAATGGCCGCCGTCGCCGAGTCTTCCTCGCTAGACGATCTCTTCACTCGGATCGAAGCGATTCGTGGACTCATTCGTATTGATGCGAACGAGTCACCTACTATGTACCGCTGCGCTACGGTGACCGAAGCCGATTTGAACGATCTTCGGTCCGTCACTCAGGTCATCAGAAAAGGTCGGCTTGAGGAGGTAAACAGCGTCCGCATGCTCATGGATGAAGGCGAGCACCCCACGCCGGAGCACGCACTGATTGTTAACTGCACTGCCGATGGTCTACAAAAAAAACCGGCCCGACCCATCTTCGACGATAAACTCATTACACTGCAGAACGTACGCCCGTGTCAGCAGGTGTTTAGCGCCGCAGCGATCGGCCATGTCGAGTGTATGGAGCGCAGCGAAGCAAGAAAGAACGAGCTGATGGCTCCGGTACTCCACCCGGATACGCAGTTTGATTTCCTAAGGATGCTTCGCGATGTGTTCGCCGCGCAGGCGAAATGGATGGAAGACCCGGACTTATTTGCTTGGTTGATGGGTTCGCGGCTAGACATGTTCACGAATGAGACCTTCGCATCAATGATGGCGGGCGAAGGCGAGCTTAGTGCAGAGGAAATACTCAATACCGTCGTAACTGCGATGGCTAAAATCGACGAATACCTGAAGCTCGATCAGGCTGCATAGGCTCGCAAAGAAGATTTAGCTGGCTTTATCGACAGCTCCGCAGAGCGCCGACGTGGCCGCGTTAAGAGAATCCTCGGCTCCGAAGATCATCCCCGCCATATGCCCCATCCGAACAATGACTAGGTCGCGCGATGGAATGACCAGGGTGCGCTGACGCCCACCGCCACTCATCCAGTAGCTATCCTCCGGGATACCGGGAAGCAGGCCGGTGGCATTGGTGCAGAAAAAACCGCCGTAGTAAGGGTTATGCGACCAGGGCACCTTGGCGGGAGTTTGTACGAACTCGACAAACTCCTCGTCGAGAAGTTGTGTGCTGCCCCAGGCACCGCGGTTGAGGTAGAGCTGTCCCAGCCGAGCCCAATCCCGGGCGCGACCATAGTCATGGCCGGAAATAAGAAAAGATCCAAAGGGATCGGTCTCAAGCACCATTCCATGAGAACCGATGGGATCGTAGAGTTCCGCCTGCGGCCAGCTCAGAAACTCCTGCACATCACCACCGACTACTCTATCTCGTACAAAGGCCGTCGCGAGAAGGGGGTCGCAGTTCCGGTAGCGTCCAGCGGTTCCCGGCAGATCTTCCTGCATTCGGCTGAGGCAAAATTCATGGCTGTTTACCCCGCCGCCGTACACATAGATGTGGTCTAGAAACCGACCATTTTCACTTTTGACCGAGTGATCTTCATCGCGGCCGTAGCTCCCGGAAAACCTTAGACCGCTTGCCATGTTTAAGATGTCTCGCAAGCGAATCTCGCGGCGGGGATCATCTCCAAAACGCCACTCCTCAAAGAGATCCGCTTCGTCGATACTCAGATGGCCTCTGCGCTGCGCGATCCCAACGAGCGTAGCGGCAATACTCTTCCCCATGGACCAGGATTCAAACTGCGTTTCCGCTCCAAAAGGCTCGCGGTACCGTTCCGCGATGACCTGCCCTTTGTGAACGACCAGCATCGCATTGGTGAAATGCATAGGATTTTCAAAAGCGAGTTCAAGCGCGCTATGGACCGCGGACGGATCTAAGCCGGTTTCCGCAGCCGCATCTACGGGGAGCGGCCCCTCGGGCTCGAAGTTGTCGACGCTTGGCTGCGGAGCTATCGGCCGCGGACGAAAATTCGGCTGCATGTTTGGCTCATCAAGCACCAGGCAGCCTTGATCTCCAAAGCGACGCGCATAAGCTTCATTGCCGTGCAGGCGCAGGGTTACCAACTCCGCGCTCCTATCGACCTCTATCTCGACCGGCATTTCCAGCAGCGCGTTGGGCTCACGGGTTTCTAGAACCTGATTCATAACACTGTCGGAGGCGGCCATCCAGTTGCAAGAAAAGTCGAACACTTCTTGCGGTTCACGGCGAGTAATAAACACGCCGGATGCGACAACCTTTGTGGCCCAAGCTAATCCACAGCGATCGGGTTCGTTCTGAGGTATGGCCATCAGTGATCTACGCAGACCCGCTGCGGGAATGCACCTACCCGCTCTATGATGTGAACGGTCTCGAAGTTTTCTAGGGAGATAACGCGCAGCTGGCAGGAGGCTCGACAGCTAATGTAGGCAAGCTTGCTGTCCTTGCTGATAGTGAGATAGCTGGGCTGTTTGCCCAGTTCAATTCGCTGTACAAACTGGAGATCTGGATAACTGTAAACCGCCGCAAAGGCTCCCGTTGTACATAAACTGACGAGGTACTTCTGATCCGGAGTGATCTCCATACCGTGGTCGATGGTAAAAGGATACTTGTCCTCGCAGGGGGGCTGGCTTCCGTCAGCCATCCCAGGCATTGCGATGGTATCGACTACCTGCCAACGCTCAACGTCCACCACATGAAAACCGTGCATTCGAGAGAGTTGCACAAATATCCGCTCGCCGTCCGGCGCCACAGCTAAAGGCCGGACGTTGTCTTCGAAGGTAATATGCCGTGTCCATTCGTCGCTGGTGGCGTCTATTTCATCCATGGACCCCCAGATAATCGACCCGACGTAAACGCGTGTACCATCGGCGGATACGCGTACTTTGTGTCCTCCCAGGTTCGCGATTTGAATCGGTGTCACGGTCCGCGTTTCAACATCAACTTTACTGACCAGTTTGCGATCGTTGTGCGCATTGTAGACGTAGCGCTTGTCTGGGGAGGCCGCAAAGTGCTCTACGGATCCCAGCAGCGGCATGCGCCACTTTTCTTCTAACGTATGGGCATCAAAGGCGGCGAAGACGCTGCGAGCTTCGCCGGTCGGATCGTGCCAAAACTCCCAACGATTGGTGCCGTTAACGTAGAGCGTTTCATGATCCGCTGACAATACGACGCTGTCTGGTACCAAGCCTTCGCCGAGGGAGATTATCCCCACGGCTTGGTAATCCCTCTTCTCGTCGTAGACGCGCACGTCGGCGCCAATCGTATTCTGTTGGTAGATCATTCGAACTTCCTCTGCCTGTTCGGGTCCTGCTAAAGCCGCCCTTGTCTCTCTGTTTCCTTAGATATTTCTAAGCACAGGGCGCGCCGATCTCACGGCGACCTCACGACGACCTATGCGGCACGCATTCTTCTTCGCAGGGCCAAAGTGTCCGAACTGCACGGAGCAGGGCTAGGGAACTCTAGCGATTTAACAGCTCGGTCACGGACATACCTGTGATCATGTCGCCGGACAGGCGCAATTTACCCATTGAAAACGCGAGATCACCCGGGAGTTCCTTATTTAGAATTCGCCCAAAATCGCGCAGGGAGACAGTCACTGTCGTATCGGCCTCGCCGTCAGCATTGCTGATGGTCACAGGCTCCTGACGGGCATCAAGCAAGACGAGTCCGTCATCGCCAAAATCGAATTTGAGCGCTGCGCTTATCTTGCCTGCGCGTGGTGCGATCAGTTCGAATAGTCCGGTTACGTCTTCTAAGGTCATTTACATCACCCCACTCGTCCACTGGGTATAATCTGATTACTGATTAGATTGTACCGAATCTGTTGCCTAGCGGGGAGTCACCAAGGCCTGGTGCGAAGCTTAATTCCGCGCACACTGGTACAGTTGGCGCCGGTGGCGGATGTACTGAGGTGTCCTGATAGGAGACTGGAAGCCGCGGTGATGTCTGCGCGGTTCGGTGTGCATCCGCGCGTCTAGACGCCTCCGTGTCATGAGAAGGAACTGCTAAATATGTCCAACGCAAGTGATGCGCGTATCGCCTACTTGTCGGTCGATATTGAAGGCATAGCCGGCGTTGTGAGTCCGGCGCAGACCGTACGTAAAGGTTTTGAATATGAACGGGCGCGCCACTGGATGACGCAAGAGGCGGCGGCCGTATGTGAGGGAGCACTTGCGGCGGGCTGCGACTACTGCATCGTCAGTGATTCGCACGGCGAGGGAGAGAACTTGCTCATTGAAGATCTGCCTCGCGGCACCCAAGTTGTACGCAATTGGCCGAGACCGCTGGGCATGATGCAGGGTGTAGACGAACCGGGCGTTCTGGCCGCCGCGCTCATCGGTTATCACACGGATGCGCGCTGCGATGAAGGGGTTCTTGCGCACACCTTCGCCGGGCGGCTTATCAGCGGCCTTAAGATCAATGGCGTGGAAGCCTCCGAAACCGTCGTAAGCGCCGCTGTAGCGGGCGAATTCGGCGTTCCGATTACTCTCGCCAGCGGTGATGTTGCTTATACGCGGCACGTCCAAAACATACTTGGTTCGGAAGTTTTGACCGTCGCTACCAAGACGAGCCACGGTCGCTACTCAGCTACCAGCCTTCACCCAGAGGACGCTTGCGAGCAATTGCGCTCAATGGCGGAACTCGCATTTTCTGCGCCGAGTACAAAGCCCTTCGATTTTGAGCTGCCTTGTCGCGTTGAGCTTAGTTTCCAGCGACACTTGCCTGCGGAACTTTTATGCTACCTAGAGGGTTTCCACCGCTTAGATGGCACCACCGTTTGTTTTGACGCGAAGAGCGCCATCAGCTTGTGTAAAACACTCCGCTTTGTGACCAGCGTTGTTTTCGATGAGCAACTTCCTTAGACACGCTTGAGTCCCGTTGACCGAACCGCTGGACCACGGTGGGCACGCAGCTTCTCTTTTTTCCTATCCTAGGCAGACTTTACGAATGAGCCTTAACCGCATTCAGCTACGCGCACCCTATCTTGTCTTCGTCGCCGACGAGCATCGACCAAGTTATGCCAAGACGGGCCTTGGGCTAGTCCACTGGCGAAGAGAGCTGTGCGCAGGCCAGATGCGCCTAAGTGAAAAAGCAATCGACCTCGGCCTTCCCGACATGGACATTACGGCGGCCAAAGCCGCGGGAGTCAATTCGCTGTTGGTGGGTACAGCGCAAATCGGCGGCGCCATCGATCCTACTTGGCAAGGAATTTTCGAAACTGCGCTCGATGCCGGTCTGGATATCGTCGCTGGCCTTCACCGCAGGCTTGATTCCATCTCTGCCCTTAGCGAGCGAGCGGAAGCCAATGGCGCAAAGTTAGTCGATATTCGCACTCCCCCGACAGATCTCCCGGTAGGTACGGGCAAAAAGCGAACGGGTCGACGCCTACTTACCGTCGGTACGGACTGCGCGCTCGGTAAAAAGTACACGGCTTTGTATCTCGAGCGAGCGCTAAGGCATCAAGGTGTAGACGCTAGCTTTCGCGCATCAGGTCAAACAGGAATCATGATTGCCGGTGAAGGTATACCGATCGACTGCGTGGTAGGCGACTTTGTTTCCGGTGCCGCGGAGTGCCTGTCTCCGGCCAACAGTCCTGCGCATTGGGATGTAATAGAAGGCCAAGGAAGTATTTTTCATCCCGGATATGCTGCTGTAACACACGGCCTTTTGCTCGGATCACAACCGGATGCATTCGTTGTCTGCCACGCCGCGGGGCGGGAAAACATTTCCGGTTGGGACGAATTCCCGCTTCCCAGCATCGGCGAGGTCATAGAGCGAACCATCGACATCGGTTTGCGGGTGAACCAGGACATTCGCTGTATTGGACTTAGTGTGAACTGCAGTGCACTGGTCGAGGCCGAGCGACGGCCCTACCTAGATACGCTAGAGGACCGCTATGGCTTACCGGCAACAGATCCGGTTTCGGAAGGTCTAGAGGGGCCAGTTCGCGTTATCGGCGACCTGCTGCCCGTTTGATTAGACTGTGGGCCTTATTGATTTAAATGCGGGTCTTACAAAGGTCAACTGAACGGGCAGCTTCTGAACAGTGCGACCTTCGTTAATCTCCGTTAGCCTGTACTAACCTG
>JBCBZV010000201.1:0-5571 GCA_039815155.1 Pseudomonadota bacterium | reverse complement strand
CGCCGTACTTTCGGAGAGTGTCACACCGTCGATCTTCAGTACAGGGACTTTCCCCGCAGGATTGCGCCGAATGAACTCTGGGTCTTTCTCCCAGTACTTCTCTTCGACCAAATCAACCTCAAGCTTCTTTTCCGCCAGCGACAAGCGGACTTTGCGGCAGAATGGCGAAAGCGGAACGTGATATAACCGGATCATAATTGGTCTGGCCCTTCAGACCATTGAACGCCAGTAAAACTATAAAAATTAGTTCGAAATTGGCCTATCTTATAGTCAAAAGATCCAATCAACGAACACTCTTTGTTCCTGGAGCGTCAATAATGACAACAAGCGCTTCTGCGGCTCAGCAGCCTACGCCTTCCAAGAGCCGCTTGTACGTGCCCGAGGCGAGCTCCCGGCCCGGCGAAACGCCGGACTTTAGCGGTCTGCATATCCCCGAGGTCGGTTGCGCGCCCAGGCCTCCGGTGGATGCCAGGGCCGCCGATACGGCGGCCCTGAGTGAAGGGCTGGTGCGAGTTCTAGATCACAATTCGCAGGCCCAGGGTCCTTGGAACCCTAAGCTTGATATGCAAACCCTCATGGCCGGCTTGAGACACATGCTTCACGTGCGCGTGTTCGATGAGCGCATGTTTCGCATGCAGCGCCAGGGCAAGCTGTCTTTCTACATGAAATGCACCGGAGAAGAAGCGGTCGCAGTGGCCCAGGCCATGGCCCTCCGCCCCGGGGACATGTTGTTTCCCACCTACCGTCAGCAGGGGTTGCTGTTTGTTCGAGAACGCCCTGTTTTAGACATGATGTGCCAGTGTCTATCGAATGCGGGGGATAGCATTAAGGGTCGCCAGCTTCCGGTTCTCTACAGCTGGAAAGAGGGCAACTTTTTCACCATATCGGGCAACTTGGCGACGCAGGTCAGCCAGGCCGTGGGATGGGCCATGGGTGCCGCCTACAAGGGTGAGGACGATTTAGCAGTTGCCTGGGTTGGTGACGGAAGTACAGCCGAAGCCGATGTGCACAATGCGATGCTGTTTGCGGCCACCTACCGCGCTCCAGTCATCTTAAACGTCGTAAACAACCAGTGGGCGATTTCGACTCCGGCCAGCTTCGCTTGTGCAGGTATGACCTTTGCGTCCCGAGGCCTCGGCTACAACCTTCCGAGTATTCGTGTCGACGGCAATGACTTTCTCGCGGTTCACGCGGTGACGCAATGGGCTGCCCAGCGGGCTCGCGCGGGGCATGGTGCTAGCTTTATTGAGCTGCTCACCTATCGAGTTGCCGGCCACTCAACCAGCGACAACCCAGACGGTTATCGGGCAAAAAATGAAGCAGAGCGATGGCCGCTTGGAGATCCGATTGAACGTTTAAAAAACCACTTGATCAGCTTAGGTGAGTGGAGCGACCAGCGCCATGCAGCCTTAGAGGCGGAACTCACTGAGTCAGTGGCTAAGGATTGGAAAGAGGCGCTGACGCACGGCAGCTTCGAAGAAGGTCCTCATTGGCCTGTTGAAACGATGTTCGATGACGTCTTCAAAGAGATGCCCGACCACCTTCGACACCAGCGAACCCTAATGATGAGCGAAAGCTGATGAGAGTAAGTGGGTGAACAAATCGTGACTGCTATGACAATGACCCAGGCAATCCGTTCCGCACTGGATTGCTGCATGGATCGGGACCCGATGGTGCTCGTGATGGGCGAAGACGTTGGCTTTTTCGGTGGTGTCTTTCGCTGTACCGAGGGGCTCTACGAGAAATACGGTGCTCATCGAGCCTTAGATACGCCCATCAGCGAAGGCGGTATTGTGGCGACGGCGATCGGTATGGGAGTGAACGGTCTACGACCGGTCGTTGAGATGCAGTTTGCCGACTATATCTATCCCGCGTTTGACCAAATCGTGAGTGAGCTGGCCAAGCTTCGTCACCGCTCCGGCGGTGAGTACTGGGCGCCGGTTGTGATTCGCGCTCCCTGCGGCGGAGGTATTCGCGGCGGCCAAACCCACTCGCAGAGCCCGGAGGGAATCTTCACACATGTTTGCGGTTTAAAAACGGTGATGCCGTCTAGTCCCTACGATGCGAAAGGCTTGTTGATTGCCGCAATCGAAGACGATGACCCGGTAATCTTTTTTGAACCCAAGCGAATCTATAACGGGCCGTTCTACGGCCACGAGGAAGATGCTGCCAGCACCTGGGCAAGTCATTCGGCCGGTGAAGTACCAGATGGCTACTATCGAATACCGCTCCAAAGCGCGAAGATTTTGCGACCGGGGAACGCCGTCACCGTGCTTACCTACGGTGCGATGGTCCACGTGGCGGAAGCGGCGATCGATTCTTCCGGTGTCGATGCGGAACTGATTGATCTACGATCTTTGCTACCGCTGGATCTCGACACCGTCGTGACCTCCGTAGAGAAAACAGGTCGCTGTGTGGTTTTACACGAAGCGACGCGAACAAGTGGCTACGGGGCGGAGCTTGTCGCCGAGGTCCAGGAAGCTTGTTTCTGGCACCTAAAAGCTCCGATAGAAAGGGTGACTGGCTGGGACACCCCTTACCCGCACGTATTTGAGTGGGAGTACTTTCCCACGCGCGCTCGAATAGTCGCTGCGCTGCGGCGCGCTCTGGCTTGTCGTTGAGTTCGGTGGGTTTGAGGAAATGAGTGAATTCAGCTTCAAACTGCCGGATTTAGGCGAAGGTTCTGTCGAGTCAGAGGTCAGTGAATGGCACATCGCGGTAGGTGAGTATGTGCTCGAAGACCAGGTAATCGCTGACGTGCAAACAGACAAGGCCGTCGTTGAAGTCGGATCGCCGGTAAGCGGCGTTGTTCTCGCTCTTGGCTGCCATGCGGGCGACATGCTGGCGGTCGGTGCAGAGCTCGTTCGCTTTGACACGGAGTCCGGCGCAAGCAAAGCACCTGAAACAAGCGCTGCCAACACAAAGACGGAAGACAAGCTTGAGAAGCCTCCTGTTCAGAATCGGTCAGTAGCGCCAGAACAGCAGGTGCAGGTCGGAGCAATCACCACCGCTCCTCGCGCCGTTGCTAATGCAGACGCGGTACGAGAGGTTCTTGCTTCGCCTTCTTTACGTCGGCGGGCGCGGGAAGAAGGGATTAACTTGGCGCGGGTTCCTAGTACACATCCCAGTGGGCGACTCAGCCATGAAGACTTGGACACATATCTGGCTTCTGAGGTAGCGGGCATAGGCGTGGCTTCTTCACCCCCCTCAGAACCTGCGACAGCAAACAACAGTTCTGTAGAAGACCAAATCAGCCGTATTCCCCTGAGTGGAACGCGTCGGGTGATCGCCAAAAAGTTGCAGGCAGCAAAGCGTAATATTCCGCACTACTCCTATATCGAAGAGGTAGACGTAACCGAGTTGGAGGCGACGCGACGGTTTCTAAATGACGAGCGTCAAGCGGATCAGGTAAAGCTCACCCTTCTTCCGTTTATCTTGCGTGCACTGATCCGCTCGCTGCCAGAGTTTCCTCACTGCAACGCGCGCTACGACGAAGAAGCGGAGCTCCTACTGCAGCACAGGTCCGTACATGCGGGCATTGCAACCATGACGCCGCAAGGTTTAAAGGTGCCGGTTTTACAAAATGCTCAGAACCTAGATATTTGGCAGTCTGCTGAACAAATCGCCGAACTGGCGGAAAGAGCTCGTTCCAATCGCAGCAGCCTGGCAGAACTTTCAGGCTCTACGATCACGATCACCAGCCTCGGTAATCTTGGCGGCATTGCATCGACGCCGGTAATCAACGCTCCAGAGACGGCAATCATTGGCATAAACAAAATGCAGCAGCGCCCGATGATCCGCGATGATCAAATCGTGCCGAGAATGATGATGAACTTATCAGCCTCCTTTGATCACCGCATCGTCGATGGTTTTGACGGGGCCCGCTTAGTGCAATCGCTGCGCAAGCGCCTTGAACATCCATCCTCGCTTTTTGTCTGACAAGCAGCGCATCTTGGATGGCCAGTATTTGGCGCCCTAGAGATCCTCGTAGGGCTGTATGAAGGTGTCGGCTCCTTCCATCGTGGCAATCTCCATTCCCCGTTGAAACCAGCGCATGCGCTGTTCAGAGGTGCCGTGCGTAAACGCATGGGGAACGACCTTCCCCTGCGTGCGTGCTTGAATCGCGTCATCACCAATTTGGTTAGCCGCGCGCATAGCCTCTTCGATGTCTCCCGATTCAAGGTACCGCTGGTTCCTGCTGGCCCACAATCCGGCGAGGTAATCCGCCTGTAGTTCTAGGCGAACGGAGTATTCGTTGTAGTCCGGCTGCCCTCGCTTTGCGGCAACCTGGGACGAGACGCCGAGTAAGTTCTGCACGTGATGACCGACTTCGTGAGCGATCACGTAGGCCTGAGCGAAGTCTCCCGGCGCATCAAACTGACTTGCTAGCTCATCGTAAAAGCTAAGATCTATGTAGATTTTCTCGTCAGCGGGACAATAGAAAGGCCCCATACGTGCATCGCCAGCGCCGCAGCGTGTGTTAACTCGCTGCCTGTAGATGACTAGTGTGGGCTCGCGATATCGCTGATCAATCGCCTGAAACTCTTTTTGCCAAATGTCCTCCGTATCGGCGAGCACTACCGATACAAACTGATAGCGAGCGTCTTCTTCCGGCGAGCTTTGCACCGGTGTTGAGGTGCTTACCGCGCTGCTGCTGCCTAGCAATGCCGCGAGATCGACCAGGCCAAGTTGGCTACCGACGAAGCCGACGGCGCAGAGTGCTAACACTCCTTTTATACCGAAGGTGCGGAATACGAAGTTTAGAAGCGGTCCAATCGCTCCTCTGCCACCGCGCGAAACAGGTCGTCCTCGCGCGTCTTCAATGTTGCTACTGCGCCTTCTTCCTCGCCACTCCATTTCGCCGATCTCCGCTCATCGATGGCTGTACTTATTGGCCGTTATTGTACGCAGGAGCCCTTGGCTGTGGGCTACATTAGCCTTCGGGGGAGTCGAGGCTCATCTCGCTTGCAGAAGACAGGCTGGGGGCCGCTTCACTCGCGGGGTTAGTCGCAGCTTCCTCGACCTCTCTTCTAAGTAACGTTGCGGCTGCCTCAATCAGACGCTCCGCATCATACGCACTGGTACTGAACATCTGCGGATAGGCAGAAGACCGCACAAAGTAGCGTTCTTCCTCAACTTGGTGAAAAAACGTATACGCAAAGCGCTCTGCTGGCGCGCCGCTGTCGGCATTGCCTTCGAGAACCAAAACGCTCGCACCCGGGGCGGCGGCGTCTTCATCATCAGCCAGGCCAGTCACGCGTAAACTCGCGAGACTGGTCGAGAGCTGCTCTAAAGCGTCTGTATTGATTTTTGCTGCTTCTTCATCCGTTTCCTTGTTGCCTGTGCTTTCCGCGTCGTCGCTCGGACCTTGCTCCGCCGCTGTGCGCCATTCACCGTCAACTTGATCAAAAGCGGTTCCATCGACGACGAGGTTTAGCACCTTATCTTTCGCCAGTAGCTGTTGATCGAGCCACTGATCGTCACCCGTTGGGGCGTCGTAGCTGTTCAGCTCCAACACGTAAATTTCTTCCGCATCGGCTACCCGTGCGTGAATTTTTCTGAACGAAGGTG
>JBCBZV010000248.1:0-3268 GCA_039815155.1 Pseudomonadota bacterium | reverse complement strand
CGCATGATTAGGCCAAAGAGACAGCCAGTCTTGGAACAGCTTTCTCGCCCTATTGCCTTAGAGCAGACCGAATTTCTTGTGAAACCGAAACCGTAACGAGACCGACATTTCTCGCGACTAGATGCCCAGCTAGGCGGTAATTATGAATTACGGACCGCCGTTCAAGGCGGTCTTAGCGCGTTGGCGACAAAAGCGATCCGCGAAAGCGCCGAAAAACGTCAATCAGCTGCTGTTCGGCTCCCCAAGCTGAATAAAAAATCTACCTCCCAAGCGCTGAGCTGGGGTCCCCACACCTTGGGCCGTTGAGGCGTGTCTTCGTGCCACGGGCGCTGCTCAAAGCAGTCGGCAGCGGGTAGGTAAATATCCATATCTGTATAGAGTTCGACAATCACTTTATCCGGATCTAAATGGTAGGCCGCCAGATTGTGTCCCGCCGTGTGACGCGATGGCCCCCACACGGTTTTCTTTCCGTCACTTCGCAGGGTATCGGCTGCCCGTACATGATCGGCGGACTCGTGCAGTTGAAAAGCGATGTGATGAACGAGCGTTTCGGGGGAGTTCACGATATTGAGTACATGGTGCTCGTGATTACAGGTCAAAAAAGTGGCCCGATCTCCGATTTGATCCGTTTTGTAAAAGCCAAGGAACTCGCGAAAAAAAGTGACCAGTTCGTCGGCTTTCGGGCTCATCAGTGCGACGTGGCCGAGTCGCAGCGGGGCAATACCGGCGCCGGAGTAGCCCGGCGCCGTCAAGTCCGCATCGCTGTAAAACTGAACCACATAGTCGTCCGGGCCAACAACCTCTACCATTTTTCCAATACCCGGCTGAGAATCGCTTTTTACCTCCGCCCGCAGACCGAATGCTTTCACGTCGCTCGCAAAATCTCCGAGGTCAATATCAGGTGTTAGCTGTAGTCCGATCTGAGCCTGACCGGGCTTAATAGCGGGTGACAAAACGAGATCGTGGTGATTCAGACCGATACTTGCGTAGGTGGTGCCGTCTTCGCTGCGATCCGTTTCCGTCGCCCCCATAGTGCGCAGATAGTGGTCCCGGGATTCTTCAACATCAGAAACCCCTAGCGACACGTAGCCGAGTTGAAATACCTTTGGTGTTGATTGCATCAAACGTTCTCCGTTTCAGGCGCGATTCTTATTAGCTGCTTAAATAACTGGGCAACTCTGATACCCAGGCCATCTCGTCGTTACCGGCCCAAGGCATACCTTGCACCAGTATCGGCTAAGCCGATGTCCATCCATACGCTGCAGCCGCTCCACTGCGCGCAACCTTTTGCTTAGCTTCCGTGGATACTCGCTGCAGTTCGAGGAACTCGGTGCTCTGTGTGAATGGTTGAACAAACGCCTCGTCAAAACCAGGGTATTGCTGCAACCGAGACCAGTAGGCACGAGTATGTTCCCGGTCCTCAAGAAAGAACGGCAATACACCGAGCATGTCGAGTCGAACAAAGTTGGCTGCCCAAGTGACATCAGCCAGCGTAAAGGTATCTCCGCTTAGCCATTTCCCGTTTTGGGCGAGCACCGTTTCGATATCTGAAAAACAGCTCGTCAATGTCGAGAATGCCTCGTCGATCATTTTTGGCGGCGGCTTTACACTCCCGAGAAACCAATTGGCGATCTTCAGCACCACAATTTGCGGCTGCGGATGCTTAAACAGCGCTTTTACCAGCGTGATAAGGCCCATGTAGCGATGATCAACGGCAAACAGCGGTGCTGATAAAGCCGCCACAGCGGCCCCTGCTTTAGCACCCATCGTTCCATGCATGTCTACGAAACCACCCCGATCGAGCCAGTGTTGCATTATGGCGGTAGCTTCCCGATCCTGTTCCGGTGGCGTCAAACAGCCGGGACGTAGCGAACTCGCCAAGTATTTAAGGATCTCATCAGATTCCAGAATCGGTTTTCCTTCGTGCACGAGAACCGGTACGCAAGCATTTGGATTAATGCGCAAAAACTCGCTCTCGAGCTGCTCAAAGCGACCGAAGTGGCCGATATCGATTTCTTTTTTATGCACCTCGATACCGGCCGCTTCTAACGCAAACAGAACCTTGCTTGAACACAGGGAGAGCTGCATGAAATACAGCTCAAGAGGGTGTTCGCTCGAAACGGTATAGTCCTGTAGCCCCTTCCGTCGCCGGTACGTTTTTGCTCGGTAGAAGAACAGCAGGGCTACGGCTGGCAGCGAGAGCAGGAGCAGAGGCGACAGGAGGAGAAGTAATAGCTTTCGCATCGATCCGACTCAGCGAATGAATGACTCTCCCGAGTCAGCCACCACCGTATTTTCGATAGCGCCCAGGTGCTCGATTTCGACTCGAACAACTTGGCCTTCTTTTAGCAAACCACCACCGGGCCAGAAAAAACCGACACCCGCCGATGTTCCCGTGAGCAACACGTCCCCTGGCTCCAAGGTGAATGCGGTGGACATGTACGAGATTTGCGTCGCAATATCGAACAGCATGTCCGCCGTTTGAAACTCCTGTCGAGTCTCACCGTCGACGGTGAGCTTCACCTTGAGGTCCACAGGATTCGGCAACTCGTCCGGGGTCACCAGGGCAGGTCCAAGCGGGCAATGCGTATCCCAGGACTTGCCCATGACCATCGTCGGCGCAGCGCGCTGCCAATCCCGTATCGAAACGTCATTGGCAATGGTGTAGCCAGCGATTACCTTAGAAACATCTTCCGGTGCCACACGACGGCAGGTTTTGCCAATAACGACCGCCAACTCAGCCTCGTAGTCCAATTCGTCGGACTCAGGCGGTAGATCTACCGAGTCAAAGGGGCCGGTAATCGAGGTTACCTGCTTGTTGAAGAGGATCGGTGTTTCCGGGATTTTAAAGCCCGCCCGCTGTTTGATTTCCTCGGGTACTTCATTGAAGTGGTCCATGTAGTTCAAACCAATGGCCATCAGCTTTCGCGGAGCGAGTATTGGGCTGTTGAGCGTTACTGCATCGACAGCGACGGTTGCTTCCGCTGACTCCGCGACTCTCTTCGCTTCGGCCATAGCCTCGTCACCGACCGCGAGCAAAGACACCATATCGTGCGGCAGCGACGGGGCGGCCAGAGACAAATCCACGATTTGCTCCCCTTTCATCACTCCGATACGGGTCGAAGTACTGTCGGTAAAAGTCACAAGTTTCATTGTTATTTTCCTTGAGTTTTAAGACTAGGCAGCAGGAGCGAGTTTACTGAGCAGCCAGGGAACAGTGCCTTGTATGGGCCTGGGTATGGTTGAAGGATGCCTTGGCCCCTCAGAT
>JBCBZV010000008.1:0-66505 GCA_039815155.1 Pseudomonadota bacterium | reverse complement strand
TGAAACACTTCGCCGGCGCGGACGTGACGGGTGCGGAGGCGCTGCTCTGGCTGGCGGTTGGCGTTGTGCTCGCGGTCTCCGTCGGCGCGCTGGCGGGGCTCTGTAACGGCGCGCTGGTCGCCTTTCTGGGCTTGCCGCCGATTCTGGCCACACTGGGGTCCGGCCTCGTCTTCACAGGCTTTGCCATTGCCATGACAGGCGGTTCCGCGGTCTTCGGACTGCCCGATATCGTGTCGGTCATCGGCAACGCGACACTTGCGGGAGCGCCGGTCCCGTTGCTGATTTTCGCAGCGCTCGCCGTTGGCCTGCACCTCCTCCTGACCCGCACAGCCTTCGGCCTTCGGGTCACAATGTACGGCGCGAACCCGCTGGCCGCGCTTTATGCTGCCATCAACATCAACGCCATGCTGCTGCGCGTGTATGTGGCCGCCGGCATGCTCGCTTCGGTCGCCGGGCTCATCGTGATGAGCCGCGCCAACTCGGCGAAGGCTGACTATGGCTCGTCTTACCTGCTGCTCGCCGTCCTCATTGCGGTGCTTGGCGGCGTGAACCCCTACGGCGGCTACGGCCGCGTCATCGGTGTCGTCCTTGCGGTGTTATCGATGCAGTTTCTGTCCTCGGGCCTTAACATGCTTCAGGTCTCGAACTTCGCACGGGAACTCATCTGGGGCGGCCTTTTGATCTTCGTAATGGTGCTGAACAGCCGCGTGCTGGCGGACAGCGGCCTCAACCCCTTGAACCGGAGGAAACGGGCATGAAAAAAATCCTGAACGCCCCCGAAGCCTATGTCGACGAAATGTTGGAGGGCATGATCGCCGCTCACCCCGAGCACTACGCAATGCACGGCGACAGCGGCAAGGTCGTGAAGCGGGCCAAGCCTGGTAAGTCCGGCAAGGTCGGGATTGTGACCGGGGGCGGCTCCGGCCACCTTCCGGTCTTCACGGGCGGGAAGCTTGAGGCTTATCTTGCCCCGTTCCCAAACCATTTCTTCTCGGTTATTCGTATCCAGAAGAAATTCAAGCGGTACCCAGACCATCTCGTCCACCTCCTCGTTGGGACGAAAGCTCACGCTCCGCTTCAGATGGAATACGTAGGGTGAAATGACCAGCGCGCCTCGTAGACGGCGATTTACCGCGTTCAAGTCGGACAAGCGACCTATACACGGCTCTTGCGCACCAAGCTGTAGCCCAGTCTCCTCTTCCGTTTCACGCAGTGCGGCGGCTAGTCCGTTGCGATCACTTGCCTCTAGGCGACCGCCGGGGAACGCCATATGACCGGACCAGGGGTCCTTTTCGTGCTCCGCCCGTTTGATCATCCATACTCCGAGTTCGCCTTCGCGAAGCTGTAGAATCATAGCGACGGCGGCGCGGCGCGAAACCAACTTCAACCACTTGTGCTGCGGTTTGTAGGCGGCTAACCCGGACTCGGCCATAGCTAATAGCGTTAGGGACAAATGCTAATTTCCTTCAGAAATTTCCCAAAATCTTTCCCGCGACTATACCGAATGCGTTTACTTCAGCTTAGCGGCTTTGAATCCACTCATTTAGTCAACGACGCGTTTAGCCAACGAGGCGCCCGCGGCGGAACAGTGGGTCTTGGGTTCAGGATCCTACTCGATGACAGATCGCCCAGCCCAGCGAGCCGAACTACAAACCTCTCGATAGGCGAATAATGGCGAACAAGGCCATCAGCAACAATAGCGAGCAAGAGCTATTCGCCATGGAGCAGTTGGGGGTGACCTATCGCGCGAAACCGGCACTTCGCGCCATCGACTGGCGCTGGCAAGCGGGGCAACATTGGGCGGTTCTCGGCGCTAACGGTGCTGGAAAATCCACGCTGGCAAAAGTGTTATCGGCGGAGCTGAAGCATTACTCCGGAACGCTGAAACGCGGGGCAAAGCTACTACCGTCACAGGTTTCCTTTGTCTGTTTTGAGCGGGGGAGCCTGCGAAGGGAAAAAGACAGAAAACTGGACTGCACCGAATACGAAGAGTCGGGCGTCGATCTAGGCACCTCAGTCGCGAATTTGTTGCCTGCACAGCGGGCTCACGACTCGCTGTATCAACAAACGATTGAGCTTCTAGCTTTAGAGCCCTTGCTCAATCGGGGTATTCGATATCTTAGTACCGGTGAATTCCGCAAAGCGCTGTTTGCTGCTGCGGTACTGGCCGAACCAGAGCTATTGATCCTAGACAGCCCCCTGGACGGGCTCGACCGGGAGACCCAATCCCGTCTGAGCGGCGCGATCAATAGCCTTATAGATGAACTTCCCGCGGTGCTTATTTTATGCCGAGGGCTGAGCGAGATACCCCAAGCGTGTAGCCATGTCTTAGTACTTGAAGCCGGCAAAATCTTAATCGCCGGTGAGCGTGAAACTGTCTGTCGCCAATCAGAGGTAACAGCCGGTCTATCGGCCCCTAAGTTGACTTTTTCGGCGCCCGCGGAGCCTATCCGTCAAGCTGAGGCACAGCGAAATGATGTGGGTTCTGCGATTGAACTCCACAAGGTGAGCGTGAGCTTCGGCCAGAAAGTTGTGTTCCAAGATCTTAGCTGGAGCCTAGCGAAAGGCCAGCACTGCATGATCAGCGGGCCCAACGGAAGCGGAAAGAGCACCTTGTTAGATCTATTAACCGGCGACAATCACAAAGCCTATGGACAACAGGTGGCTTTGTTTGGGCGACGCAGAGGTTCTGGAGAAAGCGTGTGGGACGTGAAAAATCTGTTTGGTCGAGTGGATGCGCAAATGCAGTTCGCAATTCCCAGTGGCAGCACCGTCCTAGCGGTAGTTCTTTCGGGGTTTTTCGACTCACTGGGCTTACGAAATCAAGCGAGCGATCAGCAGAAGTTCCTTGCGAGAAATTGGCTGGCAGCGCTGGGGCTCGGCGAATATGCGAGCATGCACTTCGATACGCTGAGCTTCGGTTTGCAGCGACTGGTTCTCCTGGCACGGGCAATGGTGAAGTCGCCACCGCTGCTGTTGCTCGATGAAGCTACTCTCGCGCTAGATGCCGGACATCGGAGCTTGCTGCTGCGGGCAGTAGAGCACGTCGTTGACCAGGGGAACACGCAATTGCTTTTCGTTAGTCATACAGTGGGCGAGCGTCCCTCATGTATTAATCAGCTGCTCGAGTTTTTCCCAACGGAAGCAGGATCCAGGGTTCGCGTGTCGGACCTCTAACTATTAGATTTTGAGGCGACCGATAAACGCAATTTCAGGATCCAAGACGCGGGGGCTGCGTTAAGCATTCCCTTCGATATCCGATGGAAAAACCGTCTTTTCAGTCTCTCAGGAATGCGCGCAGCTCACGGCACAACTCGCCATAGCAAAATGGCAGTCCTCGCTCCGCTGCGTTGCGAGCCGATGCGCTGTTGCCCCTCATCTGATAATTTTGTGCCAGCGCTAAATACACCTCTGGCGCTTCCGGAGAAATACGCAAGGCTCGCTCTAAACGGGAAAAGCTCGCGTCGAGGGAGCCTTTTTTGCGCAGCGCTACCGCCTCGTCGAGGAGACGCGCAACGGGCGCCGACAGGCTTTTGCTTTTCTCTTCTGGGGCCGTTACCGCAGGCGTTGTATCGAGGTCGCCCGGTACTCGAGCAGCTGGGTTTTCCGGTGGTACCGGTGCCGGTCCGGTAGCACATGCAGCAACGAACACGATGAACAGCAGTAACAGCCACATGCGCATCTGAACTATCCCCGAAACAGTCTCTCAAACCAGTTGCGCACGCCGGACTTTGCTCCGCCACATTGGCTTCGCTCCGTAGGCGCCGAACCCTTTATGAAAGGCAACAAACGAGCATCGCTACAGCCCTCGCCGGTCAATACACCACTAGTGTCGTCAACGCGGTGCAGCTCTACGCCCGACGGCACAGGGTTGGCTAGCGAGCGACTATCGGCCTTCGTCATGAATTCGGTCCAAATACGTAAGGCCCCGGACGCCCCAGTCAGTCCGGTGGCGGCGTTATTATCGCGACCCACCCAAACTACAGCTAGTAGATCGTTCGAGAAGCCGGCGAACCAGGAATCACGGCCGTCATTTGTGGTACCGGTTTTACCCGCCACGTGAAAGTTCTTGTCGAGGGTTCGGTACACGGAACGTCCGGTACCCTCCCTAACGGCTTCTCGCAGCGCATACTGAATCAGATAGTTCACCCGCTGATCCACTGCGCGCTCGTAGTCGGTGGTGTTAGCACGGAGCGTTTCGCCTTGACGATTTACGATAAAGCGGATCGCGCGCAAAGGAGGGCTTGACCCATCTATCGCCAGCGGCAGATACATTCTGCTCATGGCGAGAGGCGAATACTCACCCGCGCCTAGCGCTAGCGAGGGAACAGAAGCCACGCCTTCTCGCACCCCGAGATCCGCCAAGGTTTCTACGATAGCCTCGGTGCCCAGCTCCTGCGCCAATCTGGCCGTCGCCTGGTTGTAAGATCTTGCCAGCGCAGTATGAAGTAGCACCGTTCCATGCGATTCGCGGTCGAAGTTTCTCGGCGTCCAGCGGCTGCCGTTGTCCATTGCAATAGACACGGGCGAGTCGTCCAAGGGTGTGGCCAGCGTAAAACGCTCCGATTGACGAAGCGCAGTCAAATAAACCGCGGGTTTGAGCAAAGAGCCGGCGGGCCTGCGCGCATTCAGAGCGCGATTGAACCCGATCGCTCCGGGCGTACGACCACCGGTGAGGGCAACCACTTCGCCATTGCTGGTTCGCGTAACGACGCTTCCCGTTTGCATGTCGCCAGCCGGATTGAGCGTGTTCAACACTTTCGTCGTTCCGCTTTCGAGCGCCTGCTGCAGCTTAGGGTTGAAGGGCGTAAAAATTTTCAAGCCGGCGCTGCCGTAATCAGACCGAGCATACTGTTCACGCAGCTGCATGCGCACAAGATCGAGATAAGCGGGGTAGCTGTCTGGGCGTGAACCCCGTTTAAGACCGAGTGGCATAGCCTGGGCAACCAGCGCCTGCTCCTGATTGATCGCCCCTCCTGCGGCCATGACCCGCAGGACCAAGTTACGACGTTCAAGAGCACGTTCTGGGTTGCGACGCGGATTGTAAAGACTAGGACCACGAATCATGCCGATCAGTAACGCCTGCTGATGCAACCCAAGCGTCTCTAGCGGGGTGTCAAAATAGTGGAGGGATGCAAGGGCAAAACCGTGAATCGCGCGAGGGCCATCTTGCCCTAAATAAATTTCGTTCAGGTAGCTCTCTAAGATCTCGTCTTTTGCGTAATGCAGCTCAATGAGTACTGCCATTACGAGCTCAATCAGCTTACGCTGAACCGTTCGGTCCGGGCTCAAGTAATAGTTCTTCACCAGCTGTTGGGTGATCGTACTTCCGCCAGCTACTACGCGGCCTGACTGCATGTTCCCAAGGGCGGCCCGAAGAATGCCTGTGGGTGAAAATCCCCAGTGACCGTCAAAGTTGCGATCCTCGATCAGTTTCAGTCCGTCTATCAGTGTTTGCGGAGCGTCCTTCAGGCGAAGAAGAAGTCTGTCCTCCCCGTGCTTTGGATAAATGCCACCGATCAGCAACGGCTCTAAGCGTAGAAGATCGTAGTCAACACCCGCAGACCGGATGGACTCGACACTAGCTTCGCTGAAGGTCGCCTTGGCTAAGATCGGCTTTTCCTCCCCATCAGGAAAATCGAAGCCGCGGCTGTAGAGTCGCAGCTCCTCGCTTGCCAGTTCATAGTCTCCCGGTGAACGAGCGACGCCAACGCGACGGTAACCCAATAGATCTAACTCTTGGCGAAGCGCCTCTCGACTAACACGTGCGCCTGCATAGAGCTCCAAGGGCCTCGCATAGACAGCAGCGGGTAGCGCAAAGCGTTTGTCATTAAAGGTGGAAGTTACGATGCCGTCTAAATAGACACAGAAGGCAAGCAGGATGCACGTGCCGATCAGTAGGATCCGAAACAAAACTTTTTTTAAAACCACCATTATTGGGAGTGTACTTGCCCCGCTATGTGGCAGCTACGCCACAGTCCCTTAGCGACCCGACCTTAGAACTTTGATTCAGCGAAGTCGGATTTTGGATACCTTGCTGAACTGGACGATCGCTCCCGCGACTTGGCGGATATCTCTTTTACCCTTTAGAGAATCGATGTTTTCTGTCGGCATCTGGTCTGAAGGTCGATGAATCGCTGCGGATCGCCAAAAACCGTCATCCCTGACAGGCTAGGCGGCGCCCATCCACCTCCAGACCAACCCTAAACCAGCATCTTTCTACGTTTATAGAAAACTACCCAATGCTCGTTACCTTGCGCATAATGCCGCGCTTTCCAGGAGAGAGCAGATTAGATTAATGAAGCGATTTAAGGTGTACGGCATCGGCGCAGCGCTGGTAGACACGGAGATTCGGGTAAGCGACGAAGATCTGGCAAACATGGGTGTCGAAAAGGGGCTTATGACGCTGGTTGATACGGACCGCCGCGCCGAATTGCTAGCTGCGCTTAAAACTCACCTCGTCGAAGCGCATCACGCCAGCGGCGGCAGCGTCGGCAACTCCTTGATCGCGAGCGCTTCCCTTGGGGGACCTTGCTTTATGAGCTGCCGCGTAGCCGATGATGCGGACGGTGCTATATATATCGCCGATATGGAGCAGGCAGGGGCCAGCTATCCTCCTCCGGTTAAGTGCGATGAGGCCACGGGGAAGTGCCTTGTTCTTGTCACACCGGATGCAGAGCGAAGCATGAATACCTACCTGGGGGCTTCTGCGAGCCTCAGTACGGAACAACTCGATGAGCAAGCTATTGTCGATTCTGAATTTGTGTACATCGAGGGCTACCTGGTCACCTCACCAACTGGTCTCGAAGCGGCGATTCGCACCCGCGAAATCGCACAGGCAGCGGGCGTACCCGTGGCCTTGAGTTTCTCTGATCCAGGGATGGTCGAGCACTTTCCTGACCAATTTAAGCAAATTGTCGGCGATGGCTTGGATTTGGTATTCGCTAACGAAGCAGAAGCATTAAAGTGGACTGGCGCAGAAGACGTAGCCGCTGCTAGCAAAGCTATGGAGTCCACCGCCAAACAGTTTGCGATCACTCTGGGTGCTGACGGTGCTGTGTGCTCTGATGGGGACGAGCTGCACAAGGTTGCGGGACACGCGATTACGGCGGTAGACAGTAACGGAGCAGGTGATATGTTCGCTGGAGCGTTTCTGTACGCAATAACCAATGGCGAAAGTGTTGCGACGGCAGGAGCCTTTGCTTCTCGCGCCGCGGCCCAAGTGGTTTCCCAATGGGGCCCTCGCTTACGGGCGGAGCAATATGGGACACTTAAGGCTGAGTTTTTTGGCGCCTAGCTTGCTATACATCGAACCAGCGCTGCCCGCCTGGCAGTTAAACAATGGTGAACATTGGCGGTTTTTTTCAAGGTGCAAGCCCTAGACGGGGCCAGAAAGTCGAAGGCGTCGCGAAAAAAGTTACGAACCAGACTGGAAACAAGAGGTAGAGAAAGACCAACCGTGACCGACAAGCCAAAGATTAAGCCGGACCCGTTGTATCAACTTTTACGCCAGGAAGACGTGAAGTCCTTTAATGAACAACGGGATAAACTCGACAGCAACGAACTCAAGAACGGCGACTACCGGGGCCGAGATCTGCGCAACCTAAACGCAGAGGGTTTGGACTTTAGCAACGCTTACTTTCGCAACACGGATTTATCGGGAATAGACTTTCGAACGACCAACCTCGAAGGTGCAAGTCTCTTGGATGCGAAAGTTAGCGGTGTCTATTTCCCCGACGAACTGAGCCCTGCGGAAATTCAGCTGTCACTGCAAACGGGCACTCGCCTGCGTTACCGCAGATCCTAGCGTCACGGAAAATCTACTCCGCAAAGTAAAAACGAGGCTCCAATGGCTAGAGGGGCTAAACTAGCCTTGCGAGAGCAGATCTCTTAAATCAATGATGGCTGCGTTCGCCCGGCTTATGTAGGAAGCCATCACCAGCGAGTGATTGGCGAGGAAGCCAAATCCAGTCCCGTTTAAGATCATCGGGCTCCACACAAAGTCCTGTGTTGCCTCTAATTCGCGGATAATCTGTCTCAGGCTCACCTGAGCGTTTTTCTTGCGGAGTACGTCGGCGAAATCAACTTCGGCGGCTTTCAGAAAATGAATCAGAGCCCACGCCGCCCCACGAGACTCGTAGAAAACGTCGTCAATCTCATACCACGGCGTACGCACCTCCAACTCACTCGGCGTAGCCGTAGATTGGGATGCCTCCGACTCACCCGCTAAGTCCGTATTTACCCGGCGCTGCCCGACGGAAGCAGAAAGGCGCTGTGAAAGACTGCCTAGCCTGGTGTTCACGACCGCCAACCACTCACGCAAATTATCAGCTCGCGCATAAAACTGCGCGTCACGAACCTGCGGATCTGCAAGGCGCTGGAGGTAACTACGAGTGTGCTCCATCGCCTCCCTGTAGCTACCCTCGGAAGCCGGTAGTATCCAACTGTCGGAACGAAAATTTAAACCCGGCTCGGCGATGGCTAAATCTACATCTTCCTTTGATTGGGATTGGGAACGCGAAAAATACTCGCGCATCGCCCGCGCCAGATCACGTGATTGGATGAGGGCGCCGTACTCCCAGTTGGGAATGTTGTCGAGATACGCTCCCGGAGGAAACCTGTCGTTGGACAAAAAACCACCCGGTTTATCGAGCAGCGTCTCGACGACGGCAAGCAGTGCGCTTGTGGTAACCGCACCGGTTACTAACTCCCCATTCGCGCGAGGTCCGGTAACCGCATAGCCGGAGGCACGTTCTCTTACGTCGAATTCTGACGGTGCAATGCTCCAGTAGGCCCCTAGGACAGCAACAACGACCGCGTAGGCCAGAAAAGCGCCAGCGGCAATATTGAGCCAGCGCCCTTGCGGTAGGTAATCGTCACCGAAATTCCGCAAACGGCGCATAAAACCCGGCGAACTTGTCGACGATGTTGGAGATTGCGATTCACTCATAGACTAACGCTACCACGCTCAGTGATGATTGTGATCTGCCGCGCGTTCTGTTGAAGGTGCACTGCGGCGAACCGTGGCCTGCGTACAGGCCTCTCCAATACTCGTAGTCAAGCACAGGGGTACGAGCTCACCCTCCAGCGGAGTGGCCGCGAGCCCCATGAGCATGATGTGTAGACCGCCCGGAGCGAGTGCGAGAGTCTCCCCTGGTTCGATAAGCAAGTCCTCGACCGGGCGCATGGAGCTCTTGCCTTCCACCATTCGCGTTTCGTGCAAGCTCGCGTTACCGGCACTGCTGGCCACGCCGGTAATCTGGACCGGATAGGCGGAGGTATTTTCTACACGTAAATAGCCAGCGGTCATGGCGCGTCCGGGCGGCATAGCTCGCACCCAGGGATCTTCAATAACGAGCGCTGGTTCACTCTGACTTTGCTGCGGCTGAGACGGCAATTTGGTCGTCTCATCGGCGTATGCAGCTGGGCCAACTAAATGCGAAACCGCGGGTAAAACCAACGCTGAACGACAAATCCAACGCCCAGCCCAGGCGACAGTTGACCTCTTTGGGTGCAACCAAAAGCGTTTAAGGCGTCCATATTTGCGCATCGGAGTTCCCTGAATCGTCGCCTGTGTGTACTGAAAAGCCTTCACTTAGCTGCTAGTCCTCTTAAAGTCGGTGGGTGTTTTGAACGTGTCTCGAGTTTGTCGGCGTCTTCAACATCGCTGACGCAATGATAAACACGGCTTTAGTGTCGCAATCCATGCGACGGAGCATCGCTGCGTTTTGGGAACCAATCGGCAACCTCGCAATCTTAGCAAACACTAGACTGGGTTATCTGAATGTTAGTCCGATCAAGCTACAATGTACGTAGCTAGCGAGTGCCAAAGGCTTCGGGCGTATTGCCGCTCGTATTGGTAATGAGCAGAAACCCAAATAGCAATTGATCACCATGAACTATGCGGAAAGCGTAAAACTCAATGCACGCGATATCTTTTAACTCAAAATTGAGGACTCGTCGTTTGCTAGGACACCAGGTGTGCCAGTCGCTGAGCCTCCGTTTAGTGCTGGTTTGGGTCGCCAGCGTGTTTGCAATCGCCGCTAGCGTCGCGACCTTAGCCGAAGAGAGCGGTTTCGCTTCCGCACCTCTTTCTTCGCCGTCTCTCTTCCGGCAAGAACAACAGACGCCGACGCTTGGAGTGACTCCTTCCGAACCGGTATTTCTGCCCGTGGAGGAGGCGTACCGGTTAGCCGTTGAACAGGTCGGACCAAACGAGATTTTGTTGTTATGGCAGATACAGCCGGGCTACTACCTTTATCGCCACTCGCTAGAGTTCTCCGCGACCCGCAACGGAGACGCGGTGGCCGTATCTAGCTCGATTCCGGAAGGTCTCCAGCGCGAAGACGAGTACTTTGGCAAGGTGGAAGTGTACTACAGCGAATTGGCCGTGAGTCTATCTTTTGATGGGCCATTGGTTGAAGGGTCACTGGTTGAAGGGTCTCTCGCGGGTAACAAGCTAGAGATCAGCTCGCAAGGCTGTGCCGACGCAGGCTTGTGTTATCCACCGCGCACGCAATTTTTTCAGCTAGATACACCCGGTGTGGGCGGTCAGTCCGGTGTAGCTTCGGATCGGGTAACAATTACCGAACTGACAGCGCGGGACACGCCGCTCCCCGCTGCCAAGGCTACAACTAGTAGTGGGCTAGAAAACTTCAATGCGTGGTCCTTATTGCTGATGGCGGCGTTTGCCTTCGCTGGCGGCCTCATCCTCAATCTTATGCCGTGTGTCCTGCCAATTCTGTCTCTAAAGGTCATCAGTTTTACCTGCGCAGCACCGGAGGTACGTCGTCAACACGGTGTTTTTTACAGCCTTGGAGTGATAAGCAGCTTTCTGGTTGTCGCTCTACTGCTCATTAGCCTACGCAGTGGGGGCCAAGCAATGGGGTGGGGTTTTCAACTGCAGTCGACCGGTTTTGTGGTTGCTCTTGCTTATCTGTTCGTTGTGCTCGGGTTTTCGCTAAGCGGTTTAGTGCAGCTTGGTGGGGCGCAATTTATGAATCTAGGCAACTCTCTTGCTGAGCGAGAAGGCCCCAGCGGCAGCTTTTTCACTGGTGTACTAGCGGTGCTTGTCGCCAGTCCTTGTACCGCGCCGTTTATGGGAAGCGCTCTCGGTTACGCCCTGGTGCGGCCACCTTTTGAAGCGCTCCTAGTATTTGCTGCTCTCGGATTGGGCATGGCGGCCCCAATGTTCGCTCTTTCGCACAGCGAACTGGCGCGACGCTATATGCCCAAGCCAGGCGAGTGGACGGAAAAGTTAAAACAGTTCCTTGCCTTTCCACTCTACGCAACCGCGCTTTGGTTGTTTTGGGTTGCTGGTCGTCAAGTGGGTATCGATTTTATGGCCGCGACGCTCCTCGGTGCCTTGCTTTTAGCACTGGGCATTTGGCTGTGGAGCAGCGGCGGCTTAGTTGTACGAGGCTTGTCCGTCGCTTGCCTCCTAGTGGCAGCCTCGATTGCGTTGTGGAGGCCGGAACTAAGCCAGCCCGGTAGCGGCAAACTACCCGCCGGCGCCGTCGCTTACTCACCGGAACGCCTCTCAGAGCTACGTCGCTCGGGCCGTGACGTCTTTGTTGATGTCACCGCCGATTGGTGTATTACCTGCCTCGCCAATGAACGAGCGGTGCTCGCGACAGATGCCATTCAGGACGCGTTTAGGCAACGGGACGTCGTGTACATGGTCGCGGATTGGACTGACTACGATCCCGTAATAGCTGATTTTGTTGAGAGCCATGGACGTAGCGGAATTCCACTTTACGTGGTTTATGAGGGCGAGGAATCGCCAAAGGTTCTGCCACAAATCCTGCGTAAGCAAACGGTTTTGAGTTCGCTGCCCAATACTGCGCCAACTCGCTTGGCCTTGAGGGACTAGTAGAAAGTAGGCTCAGACCAGCGATGAAAGTAAGGCGTGGAAACACTCGCATCAGTAATTCCTCAAAAATGTCGCTAAATGCACTAAAGTGCGCCTAAATCCTGAAAAACTAGCCAGTACTGGACAAACACAACAGATTCGGGAACACTTCGCGTTAATAACGAATAAGTGTGTTCCCTATGGCGCGCCTTCTAGTCCTACACGGACCCAATTTGAACCTCCTCGGACAGAGAGAACCTGGTATTTACGGGGATGTTACTTTGGACGCTATAAACACAAAGCTTGAGCAACTGGCTGGCGAGGCAGGAGTGAGCTTACGTTGTTTCCAGAGCAACTCGGAAGCGGAGCTTATTGAGGCCATCCACAACGCAGCGACAAACGGCACAGAGTATGTATTGATTAACCCGGCAGCCTTCACTCATACATCGATCGCCCTGCGGGATGCCTTAGCTGCCAGCGAACTACCGTTCTTCGAAATACATATCTCCAACGTGCACGCTCGCGAGCCGTTTAGACATACATCCTACTTTTCAGACCTAGCCCAAGGAGTAATTTGTGGCTTTGGTCCGCAGGGATACGAGCTGGCGCTAGGCCATGTTCTAAGCCAAATCCAATAAAAGAGAAAACCGTATGGATATTCGCAAAGTCAAAAAACTAATCGAACTCCTCGAAGAAAGCGGGATTGGCGAAATTGAGATCAAAGAGGGGGAGGAGTCCGTCCGCATCAGCAGAGGCGTCAACGCGGCGCCTGCGGCCCCAGTGAACTACGCAGTAGCACCGCCGCCCGCACCTGCTACTCCGGTAGCATCGACACCGGCAGCCTCGCCAGCACCGGCTCCTGTCGCTGAGACAGATACTTCAACTGCAGCACCCGGCGTCGCGGGCAATGTGGTGAAGTCACCTATGGTGGGCACCTTTTACCGGTCGCCTTCACCGTCTACTCCGGCTTTCGTTGAGATCGGCGCTACAGTCAAAGCTGGCGATGTCTTATGCATCGTTGAGGCTATGAAAATGATGAATCAGATAGAAGCCGACGTGTCTGGCACGGTCGAGGCCGTGCTAGTGGAGAACGGCGAACCCGTCGAATTTGACCAACCCCTGTTCTCCATCGTTTAGCGCGACGGAGGACAAGCCATGTTAGAGAAAGTACTCATCGCGAATCGCGGAGAGATCGCATTGCGCATTCTTCGTGCCTGCAAGACCATGGGCATTCAAACGGTCGCTGTCCATTCGAAAGCAGATGCGGACCTCATGCATGTTCGGCTCGCAGACGAATCTATCTGTATCGGGCCCGCCGGGGCCACAGAAAGCTACCTGCACTCGCCAGCAATAATTTCGGCGGCAGAAGTTAGCAATGCAGACGCTGTTCATCCAGGCTATGGATTTCTTGCGGAAAACGCTGATTTCGCCGAGCAGGTAGAAAAGTCTGGCTTCACCTTTATTGGGCCTAGGTCAGAAACCATTCGACTGATGGGGGACAAAGTATCCGCCAAAGAGGCAATGATCGAAGCCGGCGTACCGGTGGTTCCTGGCTCCGATGGACCGTTGAGTGACGATCCGGACCTTATGATTGAGACCGCGCGCCAAGTGGGCTATCCGGTCATCATCAAAGCGGCGGCCGGCGGTGGTGGACGTGGCATGCGAGTAGTCCACAACGAAGCCGCATTGGTGAACTCGGTACAAATCACTAAAGGCGAGGCCGCTGTAGCGTTCGGTTCGGACGTGGTCTACATGGAGAAATACCTGCAACGCCCGCGCCACGTCGAAATCCAGGTAATCGCAGACGGTAAGGGTAACGCGATCCATCTTGGAGACCGCGATTGCTCGCTGCAGCGTCGCCATCAGAAAGTCATCGAAGAAGCACCCGCGCCCGCCATAGACGAAGAGGCGCGTCGCGCTTGCGCAGACTCCTGTGTCAAAGCCTGCCAAGAAATCGGCTACCGAGGCGCGGGAACCTTTGAGTTTCTCTACGAGGATGGCTGCTTTTACTTTATCGAGATGAATACGCGAGTTCAGGTTGAGCATCCAGTAACCGAGCTGATTACGGGTGTCGATATCGTGCGCGAACAAATTCGCATTGCGAGCGGTATGCCTATCTCCGTTGAGCAGAAAGATGTGACGTTCACCGGCCATGCTCTGGAGTGTCGAATAAATGCGGAAGATCCGCAGAGCTTTCTTCCCTCCCCCGGCCGCATTACTACTTTCCATGCGCCCGGTGGACCAGGAATTCGCGTCGATTCACACATCTACGACGGCTATACGGTTCCGCCTTTTTACGATTCGCTGATTGCGAAGGTAATTAGTTACGGCGAGGATCGTCACCAGGCCATGACCCGGATGCAGCAAGCGCTCGATGAGTTGGTGATCGAGGGCATTCGCACAAATACCTCACTGCACCGAGAGTTAGTCAGAGACGCATCGTTTATGGCCGGCGGTGTGAGCATTCACTACTTAGAGAGCAAGCTCGAAGACGGATAGAACCCAGTCTCTCCGCGGCAGGGCTGTGTCGCCTATGGCTTGGATCCAGCTGCGGCTGAATTGCGGAAAAGACCGCGTTCCGGAGGCAGAAGCCGCACTTCTGGATCTGGGTGCTTTGTCCGTCACGCTCGAGGACCGCGCCGACCAAGCTCTGCTCGAACCTAAGGTGGGAGAAACTCCGCTGTGGAATGCGGTTAAAGTCACCGCTCTTTTTTCAGCAGAGGCTGAGCTCGCAGGCGGTACCGCCGACCTTGCTAGTCTCAATCAGGGTGTACCTCCAACGCCGGAGATTCTTGAAGATAAAGACTGGTCTCGCGCGTGGATGGACCACTACAGACCCATGTGCTTTGGTACGCGCCTGTGGATCTGTCCAAGCTGGACCGAACCGCCAGAAAAAGATGCAATCAACCTGCTTCTAGATCCAGGACTCGCTTTTGGTACCGGTACCCATCCGTCCACAGCGATGTGCCTAAAAGCGCTGGACCAAGCGCTAGCACCGGGTATGCAGGTGGTCGATTATGGCTGTGGCTCTGGTGTGCTGGGCGTTGCTGCCGCCTTGCTGGGGGCGAATTCGGTGCTCTGCATCGACAACGATCCGCAGGCGCTGGATGCGACACGGGCTAATGCGAACCGGAATCGGATCGGAAGTGGAACACTGCGCTGTGATCCACCGGAAGTGGATGTCCGAGATTGGCATCAGAAAGCAGACCTGGTAGTTGCTAATATCCTGGCGGGGCCCTTGGACACGCTCGCAGAGTCCCTGTGCGACTTTCTGAAACCCGACGGAATGCTTGTGCTCGCGGGTATCTTGGAATCGCAGGCCGATACTCTGCTCACACGCTATAACGCGCTAGCGCAGCTGACACGGGAACTGAAAGTTCGCGAACAATCAGATGAATGGGTCTGTCTGGCGACGGAGTTCTAGGAAGCTCGCAAGTAGTAAGCTGAATAATTCTTCTATTGATCCTTTGCCGGCGAGAGAAATCTATTCTCTTACTGCTTGAATCGCTGAAATTCATCTGTCCAGCCTTTTTTGCCGGAGTCGCCTCGCGTAATATTGCGATCCTTTTTTGCGACCCACTCATTCTACGACTCGCGCTAGCTCACGCTTAAATCGACCATGCTGTCCCTAGGACCCTATCAATTACGCAACAACGTGGCGCTAGCACCAATGGCGGGAGTGACAGACCTGCCCTTTCGCCGGCTGTGCTCGCGCTTTGGGGCGGGCTTGCTGGTTGGAGAAATGATTCACAGCGATCCGAAGTTACGCCAGTCGTCCAAGAGTATCCTACGACGCCAGCTTGACTTTACGAAAGGTTCGGTCGAGCCACGCTCGGTACAAATAGTTGGGAATCAAGCGCAGCTAATGGCCGAAGCCGCTCGCTTCAACGTGGCCACCGGGGCACAGGTCATTGATATCAATATGGGCTGCCCTGCGAAAAAAGTCTGCAAGAAGGCGGCGGGTTCTGCGCTGCTCGCTGACGAAACCCTGGTCAGGGAGATACTCGAGGCAGTGGTTGGCGCAGTCTCCGTACCAGTGACGCTGAAGATTCGTACCGGCGTCGAACCTTCGAAACGTAATGGACCAAGCATCGCTCGGATCGCCGAAGACACGGGCATTGCTCTGCTTGCAGTGCACGGGCGCACCAGAGCCTGTGCGTTTCGCGGCGAGGCGGAACACGAAACGACCGCCCGAATAGTTGAGGCTGTGAATATACCGGTGCTGGCAAACGGCGATATTGATTCTGCGAGCTGCGCTAGCAAAGTGCTCCAACACACGGGGGCGGCGGGCGTCATGATCGGTCGGGCGGCACAGGGCGCGCCCTGGCTGCCTGGGCTGATCGCCAATCAGATCAAAGGCGGAGCTTGCGTGGAACCAGAACTGCGCGTTCAACATCAGATTCTTCGCGAGCATTTGATCGAGCTGCATCATTTTTACGGCGACTATTTGGGCACAAGAATCGCACGCAAGCATGTCGGCTGGTGTTTTTCCCGGCTAGGTGAGTACCAAGAAGTTCGCAGGGGCTTCAATACGCTTGAAAGCCCCGATGACCAAGTTTTATTTTTAGACGATATTTTTAACGAATTAGATCGACAGGAACTAGCTGCATGAGTAGAGCCGAAACTTTGGCTGAAAGCGCTGCTCTTGCTCCAAGCAACAGCACAACCACGTTTGAACTGACGCAACCGACAGAAGCGGCCACAGTCGCATCTCTACGAGAGGCGGCCGACTTGTTCGTTCGCCGCTACCTCGACGAGATGGATGGCGAGCTCGGGACAGATTTCTATGATTTGGTATTGAATGAAGTCGAAGGCCCATTGTTGCAGGCGGTGATGGAGTACACCCGTTACAACCAAACCAAGGCGGCGCAAATGCTGGGTCTGAACCGAGGCACCCTTCGCAAGAAGCTCAAGCAGCATCATGTTTTTGATCGCCGGCGCAAAGCGCGATGAGCGTTCGGCCTGTAAAACGCGCTCTCATCAGCGTATCGGACAAAAGCGGCATCGTCGACTTTGCCCGAACCCTTCACGAGTCTGGCGTAGAACTTCTATCCACTGGAGGCACCTACCGGCTCATCGAGAGTGAGGGAATTCCCGTAACGGAGGTGTCTAGCTACACTGGTTTTCCGGAGATGATGGACGGCCGAGTTAAGACGCTCCACCCGAAAATCCATGGCGGCATACTCGCGAGACGCGGCCAGGATGACCGGGCGCTAGCAGCGCACGCTATAGATACAATCGATCTCGTCGTTGTGAATCTTTACCCATTTGAGGAAACGATAGCGAGCAAAGACTGTACGCTTGACTTGGCCATTGAAAATATCGATATCGGTGGCCCAAGCATGGTCCGAGCCGCCGCGAAGAATCACGCCTGGGTCGGGATCGTCACCCAAGCCGCCGACTACGGTCGTGTTTTGCAGGCCATGGCCGAACACGATGGGACTCTACCTGCTGAACTTCGTAGAGATTTGGCAGTACGTGCGTTTGAACATACAGCGGCCTATGACGGAGCGATAGCCAATTACCTTGGTAGGCAGCTTGACGACCAGCAGGAAGAACGATTCAGCAGGACGGTGAATCTGCAATTTCACAAAGTGCAGGAACTGCGTTATGGAGAGAACCCGCACCAACAGGCGGCGTTCTACCAAGAGCTGAATCCAGCACCGGGAACAATCTCAAGCACAACTCAACTGCAAGGCAAGGAACTTTCTTACAACAATATCGCAGACACCGATGCGGCGTTGGAGTGCGTACGACAATTCGCAGAGACCGCCTGCGTGATTGTGAAACATGCAAACCCCTGTGGCGTGGCGATTGGAACGAGTTGCCAGGAAGCCTACGAGCGAGCGTTCGCAACCGATCAAGAATCAGCCTTCGGTGGCATCATTGCGTTTAATCGCGAACTTGATGAGGCGACAGCAAGAGCAATCGTCGATAAGCAATTTGTAGAAGTCCTCGCCGCCCCCGCGCTGAGTCATGGTGCTGTCTCCGTACTAGGGAGTAAAAAGAACGTGCGCGTGCTGACGACCGGCCCCCTGCAGGCCCCAGCCGCCAGTTGGGATTACAAGCGTGTCAACGGTGGGATGCTTGTCCAGGATACGGATCTTGGTGTTGTAGGGCCGCAAGACCTCAAGCTCGTGAGTGCAAGAAAACCGACGGACGCTGAGCTAGCCGACTTGCTGTTTGCCTGGCGCGTTGCAAAATTCGTCAAGTCCAACGCCATTATTTACGCCGCAAAGCAACAAACGATTGGTGTTGGCGCAGGGCAAATGAGCCGGGTGAATTCGGCGCGGATTGCAGCCATTAAGGCCGAGCATGCAGGCTTTGAAGTCAGCGGATCGGTAATGGCCTCAGACGCCTTCTTCCCCTTTCGAGACGGCATCGATAACGCGGCCGCGGCGGGTATTTGTGCGGTGATCCAGCCCGGCGGCTCCGTTCGCGATGAAGAGGTCATCACCGCCGCCAACGAGCACGACATGGCCATGGTATTCACCGGCATGCGCCACTTCCGGCACTGAGATGAACATCCTCGTTATAGGTAGCGGCGGGCGCGAACACGCGCTCGCCTGGAAACTCGCCCAAGCAGAAAAAGCGAATACAGTGTTCGTCGCTCCGGGTAACGCGGGAACGGCCCTTGAGCCAAATATAAACAACGTCGATCTTGATGCGGCGGACTTTCCCGCGTTAATTGCGTTTGTCGAAGCCCAAGACATCGCCTTTACGATGGTTGGGCCAGAAGCGCCTTTAGTTGATGGAATAGTCGATTATTTCGCCGAGCGAAAGCACCGGTGCTTCGGGCCGTCGGCCGCAGCCGCCCAATTGGAAGGCTCTAAGGCTTTCACGAAAGACTTCCTTAAGCGACATCGGATCCCGACCGCCGCGTACGCGACCTTCACCGATTTGCAGGCAGCACTCAGCTATCTACGGGCTGTCGGTGCGCCAATCGTCGTTAAAGCGGACGGTCTTGCGGCAGGAAAAGGTGTCGTAGTGGCAATGAGCCTAGGAGAAGCAGAGCAAGCGGTTACCGATATGCTCAGCGGTAATGCCTTCGGAGAGGCAGGCTGCCGAGTAGTCATCGAAGAGTTCCTCGATGGCGAGGAAGCCAGTTTTATTGTGGTGTGTGATGGACAGAACATTGTGCCGATGGCAACAAGCCAGGACCACAAACGAATCGGCGACGGTGATCGAGGACCGAACACCGGTGGCATGGGCGCATACTCACCAGCACCTGTGGTCGATAATGCGGTTTATGAACGCGTCATGCGCGAGGTCATCGAACCCACGGTTAGGGGGATGGCGGCCGATGGCAATCCTTACGTCGGTTTTCTGTACGCAGGTTTGATGATTGGAGCAGACGGCGCTCCGAAGGTGATTGAATTCAACTGCCGCTTCGGTGATCCGGAGACTCAGCCGATTATGCTGAGACTGCGCAGCGATCTCTTGACGCTGTGCGAAGCCGCTCTGGATGGAAACCTCGAAGATTACAGCCTCCGCTGGGATCCGCGCCCCGCGCTTGGAGTGGTCATGGCTGCAGGAGGATATCCGGGGAACTATGACAAAGGACAGGTCATTCAGGGCCTAACGGATGAGGCGACTTCGGACCAAAGAAAAAGCTGTGCCGATACCGGCGATTGCAAAGTCTTCCACGCGGGTACGCGCCTTGAGGAAGAACAGTTAGTGACCAGCGGTGGACGAGTCCTTTGCGTGGCGGCGCTGGGCGAGAGTCTAGCCGCTGCGCAAGCGACCGCCTATGCACGCGTGGGAACCATCAATTGGCCCCAGGTAACTTATCGTAAAGACATCGGTTGGCGCGCCCTGGAGCGAGATGACTAAGCACGGCTGGTTAGGCGGGATCGTCGACCACTTCGAAACTGTGGGACATTGCGACGCCAGCGGCTTCCAACATAATCGAAGCCGAGCAGTATTTCTCAGCCGATAGCTCAACCGCGCGTTTGACGTGATTCTCCTTAAGGGCTGAACCACTTACGATAAAATGCATATTGAGCTTTGTAAAAACAGCTGGCACTGCGTCGGCTCTTTCGGCCTGGATCTCTACCCGGCAATCGCGAACCGCCTGCCGAGACTTTTTAAGCATACTCAGTACATCGTAAATCGCACAGCCGCCCGTACCCAGAAGCAGCATTTCCATCGGGCGTGGACCCAGGTTTCGACCACCCAAATCCGGAGGACCGTCCATTACGACAGAATGGCCGGAGCCTGACTCACCGACAAACATAGCCCCATCCATCCACTTTACGGTCACTTCCATGCTCAAACTCCAGTATTGCAGGCGCGGGAGATTAGCACAGCCGCCAAGCGAACTGCGGTGGTAAACGTTCCTACACCCACCGCACAGCTGCGCCCATTTCCTGCTAAAAAACCGAGCAAGAGGATCGGGAATTTGCCTCCGCTGCGATGCCGGGTACACTTGCTCACCCGTATTAGGAGAAAGTGTCGATGCTGAGACCGCAGCTTCTGCAAGCCATTCCCAATGTCGAAGAGTTTTTACGCTATTGCGACATCCGCGAGTATCCGAATCGCACAACGCTGCTGCGGGAGGGCGAACTTAGCGACAAGCTCTACCTGATCGTGGACGGTTCCGTGACCGTCATGGTCGAGGATGAGCAGGATGGCGATCACAAGATGGTTGTCAGCTATCTGAACTTGGGAGATTTTTTCGGTGAGATGGGCCTTTTTGGCAGTGAGGACGAAGCCCGTAGCGCAGAGGTAATCACCAAAGAGGCAAGCAAAATCGCCGAGATTTCCTATGACCGTTTCATGAAGATCAAGGCGCAGTTTCCCGACATACTTTTTGCAATCGCGACGCAGATGGCCGTTCGCCTGCGTAAGACAACCTTTAAACTCAAAAACCTTGCCTTTGTTGATGTATCAGGGCGTATCGCGCATACGCTGATGGACCTCTGCAAGCAACCCGATGCGATGACTCACCCGGATGGGATGCAGATAAAAATTACGCGTCAGGAGCTTGGCAAGATTGCGGGCTGCTCACGGGAAATGGCGGGAAGGGTGCTCAAAGCTCTGGAGGAAGAGGGATTGGTATCCGTAGCCGGCAAAACCATCGTGGTTTATGACGCGCGATGACACCGCGACGGGGCACACATTAGCGTAGCGGCGATTCGCTAGCGGATTCGAATTCCCAGCGTGCTTTCGCCACTTTCACGACTTTCGCTACTTTCACCACTTTCACCACTTTAGGTTTAGGCACTTTCGGCACTGCTGTGCTGTGCTGTGGCGCTTTGGCTAGCAAAAACTGTTAGGCTCAGGGCCAAGCCCTATTCAATCTTCGAAAAGTCTCGCAAGTGCGGTTCCCGGTTCATCTGCGCGCATAAAAGCCTCTCCCACTAAAAAGGCATTCACACCCGCCGAGCGCATGCGTTGTACATCTCCTCTCGTATGGATCGCACTTTCGGTCACGACATACTTCTCTGCGGGCACGTGGCCAAGTAAGTCGAGCGTAGCAGAGAGGCTTGTGGTGAAGTCTCGGAGGTTTCGGTTATTGATTCCAAGCAGTGAAGGCGAGAGCGGCAGAGCTCTTTCGAGCTCCTCGCGATCATGGACTTCAACCAACACATCTAAGCGACAGCTCGCTGCCACATCGCAGAACTCATTCAGCTGTTGATCACTCAGCGCAGCAACGATCAGAAGCACCGCATCCGCCCCAAGCGATCTTGCTTCGACAATTTGATAAGGATCGATGACAAAGTCCTTGCGCAAGACCGGAAGGGTGCAGGCTGCACGCGCTTGCTGAAGGTATTCATCGCTACCGAGAAAAAAGTCTTCGTCGGTGAGGACAGATAAACAGCTTGCGCCGCCGCGCTCGTAGCTGGCGGCAATCTCCGCCGGTACGAAGTGATCCCGGATAACGCCTTTGCTTGGACTTGCCTTCTTAACTTCGGCGATAACAGCGGGCTGGCCGGCGTGGATTCGGCCTCTAATTGCGCTGGCAAAGCCACGGGGCGCCGGCGCCTGCAGAATATCGGCTTCGAGCGCGGAAATCGTCTTTTTTGATTGACGCTCGTCAACCTCTTCCCGTTTCCGATTGAGAATCCGTACTAGCGTATCTGGAACTTGACCGTTCATTGCGACTTAACTGTAACCCCGAACAAGAAGTAGTAATAACTCGGTACCGGTCCCGAGCTGATCAGCCCGACCCGGCGCCCCTCGCCGCCTGCGTTGCTGCGATAAAATCATCAAGCTTAGTGACTGCAGACCCGTTTTCGAGCAGGGTTTTCGCCTGTGCCATTCCGTCTGCCAAAGTAGATGCTCTGCCTGCAACATAGATCGTCGCACCAGCATTCAGCGCAATAATTTTTTTCGCTTTTTCGATATCGTAGCTTTCGTCTTCAGCGAAGTGCGAGTGCTCGCCGCCGAGAGCGGCGCGAATCATGGACGCGGAAGCAGCGGCGGAATCCACCGCCAAACCTGACAGATCGTCGGCATGAAGATCGTAGTCACGCGGATCTAGCACGAAGGACTGAACCTGACCGTCTCTGAGCTCCGCTACTTTACTTGGTGCTGCAACGGATAGTTCGTCCAGCCCATCATCGGAGTGCACGACCATCGCGTGGACGCTACCCAGAGTTTTTAGTGATTGTGCCAAGGGCACACAAAGGTCCGCATCAAATACACCGAGTACTTGCCGTTTGACACCAGCGGGGTTCGTCAACGGGCCGAGCACATTGAACAAGGTTCGTAGTCCCAGCTCACGACGCGGACCAACGGCGTAGCGCATAGCGCTGTGGTGGCTAGGCGCGAACATGAAGCCGATGCCAATCGTATCTACAAGCGTGCCGACCTGAATCGCGTCGAGATCCAGAGGAACACCAAGACTCTCGAGAACGTCAGAGCTTCCGCTGGTGCTAGATACGGAGCGATTGCCATGTTTTGCTACCGGTACTCCCGCCGCCGCTACAACGAAACACGCCGCAGTGGAAACGTTGAACAAGTTCGCACCGTCTCCACCGGTACCGACCAAATCCACCGGATCAGCTACCGTCAGCTGAACCGGTGTGGCGAGTTCTCGCATTATCGAAGCGGCGCCCGCGATCTCCTCAATGGTTTCGCCTTTTATACGCAGGGCCATTAGCAGGCCCCCGATCTGCGCATCGGTGGCATCCCCCGACATGATCACGCGCATTACCGCCGCCATATCATCGAATCCCAGGTTTTCACCCTCGGCAACGCTAGCTAGGGCTTTTTGTATATCCATAAGCTATTGAACCTCTTTTGCGGATACGGGTGCGCCAAGCGCCAAAAAATTCTCAAGCAAAGCGTGTCCGTGCTCGCTGAGAATAGACTCGGGATGAAACTGAACGCCCTCAGCGCCCGTGGTTTTATGACGAAGGCCCATAATCTCTGCTACCGATCCAGACTCATCGACAGTCCATGCAGTTGCCTCAAAAGCATCGGGTAAACTGTCTCGGTCGACTACCAGTGAATGGTAGCGGGTAGCGACAAACGGCGACGGCAAACTGCTGAAGACGCCCACGCCATTGTGGTGAATGTCGGAGACTTTGCCATGCATGACCGTCTGCGCCCGCACTACCCTGCCGCCAAATACCTGACCCAAGCTTTGATGGCCGAGACAAATACCAAGCAGCGGAAGCCGGCCAGCAAAACGCTCGATGACCGCCATCGAAACACCCGCTTCGTTGGGAGTACAAGGCCCGGGGGAGATCACAATTTTCTCCGGCGCCAGCGCTTCGATTTCGTCGAGGTCCAACTCATCATTGCGAATTACCTTAACGTCGGCTCCGAGTTCGGCCAAATATTGAACCACGTTGTAGGTGAAGGAATCGTAGTTATCGATCATTAGTAACATTAGAGGTCCTCCCCTGCATCAGCTACGTTGACGGTTGCGCTCGCAGCGGAATTTGCGGGTACCGGCACAGTGACGCCGCCCGCCGCGACCATCGCGGCGGCGCGCAAAAGGGCTCGCGCTTTGTCCAGTGTTTCCTGCCACTCGGAACTCGGCACGGAGTCAGCTACAACCCCTGCGCCTACTTGAATGTGTAAGGTTTCGTCTTTAACAACCGCGGTTCGAATGGCTATCGCCGTATCCATGTTGCCGGAGTAGGAAAGATAGCCGACAGCTCCGCCATAGATGCCGCGTTTCACAGGCTCAAGCTCATCTATGATTTCCATCGCCCGGATTTTAGGAGCGCCACTCAGCGTACCTGCAGGGAGTGCGGCACGAAGTGCATCTATCGCAGTGCAATCCGGAAGCAGGTCACCCTCCACGTTAGAGACGATGTGCATAACGTGAGAGTAGCGTTCGATCAGCATTTTTTCCGTTAGCTTTACGCTGCCGGTCTCTGCTATTCGCCCAACATCATTTCGTCCTAAGTCGATCAACATAAGATGTTCGGCTATCTCTTTTGGATCAGCCAGGAGATCCGCCTCAAGCTCTCTGTCTTCGTCCTCTGTTTGTCCACGGCGACGGGTTCCAGCGATGGGTCGAACGGTCACTTTGCCCAGCTCAGCGCGCACAAGAATTTCCGGCGAAGAGCCAACGACATGAAACTTGTCCAAGTCCAAATAGAAGAGGTATGGGGAGGGATTGAGGTTGCGCAGGGCTCGATAGAGATTCAGCGGTGGAGCGGTAAAGGGAACACTCATGCGTTGCGCAGGTACGACCTGCATAACATCGCCGTCGAGTACGTATTCCTTTACCCGGCGCACTGCATCTTCGTATTCGCCCTGACTCATGCTGCTCTTTGCTTGCGCCTCCAATTCACCGCCATCCGCACCCTGAAGGGACACGGGAGGCAAGGGATCGGCTGAGGTCGAAGAAAGCAGTGCGATGAGTTCCTCGACCCTCGCTTGCGCGCTACGCACCGCGGTTTCGTTTCCTGGATCCGCGTTTACGACAATCTTCAACGTCCCAGCAAGATTGTCGAAGACCAAAACCTCGTCCGATACCATCAACAAAATATCCGGCGTTTTGAGCTCATCCTTAGGACAGCTAGCACGCAGCCTCGGCTCGACATAGCGAACGGTGTCATAACCGAAGAAACCCACCAGACCGCCGAAGAACATAGGCAGCTCCGGATCTTCTGGGCTACGCATATCGGCTTGTAGCGACTCAATGAAGGATAGCGGGTCCTCGCTCATAATCTCTTGCTTAAGGTCGTTGCCGTCCCAAACTTCAATTCGATTGCCGAAAACTCGATAGCTGTTTTTACAGGGTAGGCCGATGATGGAAAATCGACTCCACTTCTCTCCGCCCTCTACGGATTCAAACAAGTAGGAGTAGGGACCGGCGGCAAGCTTGCGGTACGTCGACAGAGGTGTTTCGAAGTCCGCAAGCACCTCTCGGTGTACGGGTACTCGATTAAAGCCCTGGGCGGCAAGCGCAGCCAGAGCAGCATTATCGGTATGGTTCATGGCGATGTCCTGAAAATTGCAGCCAGGAGACTGCTAAAAACTGGCGAAGGTCAGTGAGCTGCTTAGGTCTTTCTTAGGGGTTTGTCTGAATACAGCTTTAACTCAAGGACCGTTTTATGAACAAGTTTTAAACGAGAGCGCTTAAAAAAGTTCTGTGATTGAGGGCCGCGAACGGGCCCAGGGAATCACCATCGCCAACGAGAATACTCTCGCATGCTGTGATCGCTTGAAGCGGGTCTAGCGAAAAGTGTCATTACAACGTCCATCCGCCTATTGTAACTCGGGATTGCTATGACACAAGAGGGGGCATGCCGCCCATGCCTCGAGGAGAAAAAAATCTCCTGGACGTGGTCGTGCGCAACTGGATAGAGGGATTCTTAACTAGGAGAGAGATCGCGACGCTAAGGCCATGCTTTTTGCTGCATCACACCCTGGCAAGTTGCGACCTCATCTCATCGATAACGGCACGATAATCATCCTTACCAAAAATCGCAGAGCCAGCGACAAAAGTATCGGCACCGGCGGCAGCGATTTCTGCAATGTTGGCGGGCGTGACTCCACCATCAACTTCAAGCCGAATATCGAGGCCCGCGCCGTCTAGGAGCGCACGTGCTTCGCGCAGTTTTCCCAGCGTAGATGGAATAAAAGCCTGACCACCGAAACCGGGATTCACCGACATCAGCAGCACCATGTCTATTTTATCCAACACATAGGTCAGAGCCTCGAGGCCCACGTGGGGATTGAAGACTAAGCCGGCCTTGCATCCGGCGTCTCTAATCATCTGCAGGGAACGATCGACGTGGGTCGATGCGTCTGGGTGAAAGGTTATGTAGCTAGCGCCAGCTTCCGCAAAGTCGCCAATCAGCCGATCCACTGGACTCACCATCAAATGGACATCAATGGGGGCAGTCACTCCGTGACTGCGGAGCGCCTTACAAATCATCGGACCAATCGTGAGATTGGGCACATAGTGATTGTCCATAACATCAAAATGGACAACATCCGCGCCAGCCTCCAGCACCGCATCGACCTCTTCACCCAAGCGAGCGAAGTCGGCTGATAGAATGGAAGGCGCTATCAGATAATCTTTCATTTTGTTCTCTTTATGGCTGCTATTTTTTCTTAGGGGCTGAGCTGATTATCCCTTACCGCACGATCCAATTCATCGAGTCTCGCAGGCGTACCAACGTCTTGCCAAACGCCACAGTACAGCTCTCCCGCGAGGGTGCGCTTGTCGATCGAATTCAAAAATAAAGGAAGAAGCGCCTGCACGCCGCCCGCGCACTCCGCAAAGAACCTTGGATGATATGCGGCGATGCCAGCAAAGGTCACTGGATTTTCGCCCCTTCTATGCACGCTCCGATCAACCAGTGAAAAATCACCCTGTGGATGATGTTCGGGATTGGGCACGAGGAGCAAATGAGCGTCTCTTGTTACCCAGCTGCTTTTCTCCGAGAGGGAAGAAACCCAGGTTGAGCAGTCGAAATCGGTCCAGACATCCGCATTGATAACAATAAAGGGCGCATCTCCCAGCAGCGGCAGCGCGCGAACAATGCCTCCAGCAGTCTCCAAGGGCTCCTCCTCTCGACTGTATTGAATCGCGAGGCCCCAACGCTCACCGGAGCCAATATGCTCAACAATTTGTTCACCGAGCCAGGACACATTGACAACCAGCTCCCGTATCCCCGCGTCTCGAAGGCGCTCAAGGTGATAGACAAGTAGGGGCTTGTCGGCCACTTCTAGCAGAGGCTTAGGGCGATGTAAGGTCAGGGGTCGCATTCGTTCTCCTTTACCCGCTGCTAGAATCATCGCGCGCATAGAATCAACTTATCCTTGGTTTAGAAGCGTTGCGCCGATGAAACCGATGAGAAACTCATTGACTGGGTGCTTCAGCCAGTTCCGCCGACCACCACGTTTGCGTCTCAATCCGTGGCATTAGGTCACCATTGAACCAGGCAAGAAAGTTATTGAGGGCTGCAATATCGGAACGGGCGTTCGCGGCGTCCCTGACGTAACCGATGACCCTAGAAAGATCACTCAGATACGCTTTCTTCCCATCGCGTATGAATAGTCGAGCAAATATACCCAAGACCTTTAGGTGACGCTGTAAACCCATGAGATCGAAGTCTCTTAGAAACTCCTGCTCTTCAGAAACCGCCACACCCGAGCCCACTAGCGCCTGCCGATACCCCAAGACCCAATCCTTAACCTGCCGATCCTCCCATCGTATATAGCAGTCGCGATAAAGCGATACAGGATCGTAGGTGATAGGCCCGACTACGGCATCTTGAAAGTCGATAGTTGCAAGTTCACCGTCTCCGAGAAGCATTAAATTACGGCAGTGAAAGTCGCGATGCACCAATACTTGGGGCTGCGACAAAGCGTTGGTGCACAGGTAAGCCGCCAACTCTTCCAAGAGAGCGCGATCTGCGTCGCTCAGCGAGACACCTAGTAGACCCTCACAAAACCAATCGGGGAACAATTGCAGCTCTGCTTCGAGTTTTGCCCGGCCGTAGTCATCCAAGTTATAGAGACTGGTATCGATAAGTGCTAGCTTCAGAAGCTTGCTGTTAGCCAATGAATAGTAGTGGTTCGCAGACTTCTGTGTCAGGTGATTTTGCAAGATCTCATTACCGAGATCTTCGAGGGCGAAAAACCCCTGAACAAGGTCATGGTTGAGAATTGACGGTACGCGAATATCGGAGCCTGACAGAATACTGGCTAGCGCCAAAAACTCATCGTTCTTTTCTGTCTGCGGCGGAGAATCACAAAGAATGGTGGTTCCTTCCCCCAACGGCGCGCGAAAGTAACGCCGGAAGCTGGCGTCTCCTGCAATTAGGGTGAGGTCCGAGTCCGAGCGCCCGGACCACTCGCGATACCAAGTACCGAGAGCCGTAGTTCTGTCATTTTCGACTAGCATCTAGTTGGATCTCGCTCGAAGCTACAAATCCGGTCATAGCGAGGGGATGCCCCTCGCTCAACGGGGAAATGGCTTTTGAATTAGTAACCCCTACGCTCAGCCTTTGCATTATGATGCGGTTTCACTATAGAGCACTACCAAATGCCGGTTTCTCCCCGTACCCGCAATAAAAACCGAAGCGCAGCCCAAGCAAGCACCACGTCGACTTTTTTGCCGCGATGGTACGGGATAGTCGCCATATTGTGGACTGCTTCCGCTCTTTCCCAATCGGAACTTGCGCCAAGTGGGGAGCGGATCAGCGAAGAGCCCATTAAGGCTAGCGCGGTACAGGCCTTGGACTGGGTACGAGCAGAAGAACTTCCCGAAGAGCTCCGCGATTTGCGCTGCCGCCTATGCGGCGGTCGCTACATCGACCCCCAGTCCCCAACAACCGCGCGTACAGACCCAGATAAAGCACCCATCGAGGCGAGAGCCCGGCGCACGGAGTTACAAGGGGACACGGTTACCCTGTCAGGGGGTGTAGAAGTCATTCAAGGGAACCGAGAATTTTCGAGCGACGAAGCTCGCATCAACAAAGACTCCCGCGCGGGCACGCTTGAAGGCAATATTGTTCTCCGTGAACCGGGCGTGCTCCTACGCGGTGAGCGAGGCGAGTTCTTCTCTCGCTCCGGAGAAGCACAGCTGGAAAACAGCCTCTTTGTGCTGCACCAGGAACACCTGCGCGGCAGCGCCACCTTGCTCTCTCGCGATGCGGACAAGTTGATTCGGATAGAGGATGGAGAAGTTACTTTTTGCGCGCCGGGCGACAACCACTGGCTGCTGCGCACCGGACAACTAGAACTAGACCTTGAACGAGGTGTAGGTACCGCTCGGGATGCAACGCTGAGGGCCGGTGGGATCCCGGTTTTTTACGCGCCCTGGTTGACCTTCTCGATCGACGACCGGCGGCGTTCGGGCCTGCTCTTTCCAGCAGTAGGCTCAGACAGCCGTGGTGGCCTGGATATAGCAGTGCCTCTTTATCTGAATCTGGCGCCGAATTACGACCTGACCTATTCACCTCGCTACATTGGTCAGCGAGGCTTAAACCATGTGGCGCAGGCTCGATACCTCGATCGATTCAATGGCACCTGGAGCGCGGGTGGCAGCTACATCACCGACGATGAGCAGTTCGAGGAAGACTTTCCGGAGCAAAATGATAGCGACCGCTGGTTGGCGACCGTACGCCACCAGGGCTTGTACGCAGACCGCTGGCGTTCAGAAATTAACTTCACGCGCGTGTCCGATGTCGACCTAATCAGGGATCTAGAAACCTCGCGCCTGGACACCCGCCGAGACGTCAACCTATTACAGCTGGGGCAGATCGACTACTTGGGAGATCGCTGGTTGGTCAATTTACAGGCTCAGCAGTTTCAGCCGCTAGCGGAAGACATACTCGAAGATTACCGCAAGCTTCCTCAGCTTACGGCGCTCTATCGCGGAACCGATGAGCCCTTTAAGCTAAATCCAATAGGTCTTACCCAGTACTCTTACTTCGATACGGAAATACCGGGCCTGGTGACTGGTCAGCGTCTTTATGCGGAAGCCGGTGTCACCTATCCGATGAACTGGTCTTTCGGTTTTTTGAGACCAACCGCGAAATACCGCTTGCTCAACTATTCGCTCGACCGGGAGGAGTCGGTTTTAGATGAGAACCCGTCGGCCAGATCTGCGCTAGCGAGCTTGGACAGCGGCCTATTTTTTGAGCGGCAGACCTCTCTGGCGGGCAAAAATGTAGTGCAAACGCTGGAACCACGACTTTTTTACTTGTACAGCCAGTTTGACAATCAGTCGGGGCAACCGGATTTTGACAGTGCTGAACTGACGTTCAACTACAACCAGCTGTTTCGAGATACGCGGTTTTCTGGTCGCGACCGACTCGATGATGCGAATCAGCTCGCGGTGGGTGTGTCCACGCGCTTTTTGGACCAGGAGACCGGCTTTGAGCGCTTCAATGCCAGCATAGGCCAAATTTTTTACTTCACGAACCGGCGTGTCAGGCTCTTGGACTCAGATCCAGAACTGGATCAATCAAGTTCGGAGGTCGCGGGGGAACTGAATTTCTACCCGAACAAACGACTGACCCTGCGGACGAACCTACAATACGACCCGTCCACCGGAAAAATGAACGCAGGCAACTTTCTAGCCAGTTACAACAGGCGCGATGAGAGCGTCATCAACCTTGGCTACACCTTTCGCCGTCCGGTGGCGCTGGTGGGGAACCAACCGACCACTGATCAGGTCAATTTATCCACCTATTTCCCGATTAACAAAAATTGGCGCTTTTTTATGGGCTGGAACTACAGTCTAGAGGCCAATCGTAGCGTGGAAGACATGGTGGGAATCGAATACGATAGCTGTTGCTGGCAGGTGCGACTGCTGCATCTGCGCTATTTCGATACCGCACGCAATATCAATCCCGATTTCGACAATCTCGACCGGGAATTTACGACCCAAGTTCAGTTTGTACTCAAAGGTCTTGGTGGGTTTGGTGATGGCGTTGAGCAATTACTGGGCGACATGATTAGAGGATTTAACCAGCTTGTTTACCGTAGACCTTAGAGCAGTTTCTTTTGCGACGGCTTTGATAGTCGCTACACCGCTAATCGCCACGCCACTATGGGCGGCAACGCAGATGATCGATCAGGTTGTGGCGATAGTAGACGACGACGTTGTAATGGCAAGCGAGTTGCGAGAACGCTTGGTCACCGTTCGTGAAAATTTAGAAACCCGTGGGACAGAATTGCCCGCCGAGGACGTTTTGATACGGGAAACGCTCGATCGACTCATCCTGGAGAGCATCCAGATGCAGATGGGTGACCGCTTTGGCGTACGAATTTCCGATGCACAACTAGATGCGGCTATGGGCCGAATTGCCTCTCAGAATCGCATGTCGCCGCAGCAGTTCGCGTTCGCTCTCCAGCAGGACGGGCGCTCTTATGCAGAGCTGCGGGAGAACATACGACGTGAGATGGTCATCCAACGGGTCCAGCAGGGAAACGTCAATCAGTTAATCCAAATAACAGAACAAGAAGTCGAGAATTACCTAAGCACGGAAGAAGGACAGAAGCTTGTCCAACCCGAGTATCGGATCGTGCATGCGCTTTTACCGATAGATTCTGGTTCGAGTCCCAGCGAAAGAACTGCCGCAGAAAAATTCGCAGGAGGCTTAGTTACGCGTATTCAAGCCGGTGAGGACTTTGATGCGGTCGTCGGTGGTGCAGAATCGGCCTACACATTCACCGGCGGTGATCTCGGCTGGCGTAAGCTGGACGATCTTCCGAGTATCTTCCAGGAGGTGGCTCAAGAGCTCGACGCAGGGGCGACCGCAGATCTATTCGAAAGCGCAAGCGGACTCCACATCGTGAAGTTAGCGGATCGGCGTGGCGCGGGCCTAACCATGAACCAAACCAAAGTTCGACACATTTTAATTAAACCCTCTGAAATCTTATCGGACACAGGCGCACAGGAACTGGCAGCGGAACTAAAAACACGAATCGAGACGGGCGAAGATTTTGCCACGCTCGCAAAGGAGTTTTCTGAAGACATCGGCTCCGCGGCGGAAGGTGGAGAACTTGGCTGGACGATGGCTGGCCAAATGGTTCCGGAGTTCGAGAACATGATGGACAGCACTCCGGTGGGCACGATTTCACAGCCAGTGCGAAGCGAGTTCGGTTGGCACATTCTCGAAGTGGAAGAGCGGCGCGAGAAAGATATGACCAACGAAATGCGCCGAGCACAGATTCAGGAGTTTCTTCACAGTCGCAAGTATCAGGAGGAATTGGATGTCTGGCTGCGAAAAATTCGCGACGAAGCGTTCGTAGATATAAAGTAAACAAGCTAATCACAGCGACCCAGTAACCAACTAGAGGCGCTGCTCTCCGTCGCTGAAACGCGACCCGTTGGACCAGCAGGCGCGCACCGGTAGACGCCATTGAATATACCCAACAGAAAAGCACGGCTAGCAGTTTCTGTTGGCGAACCCGCCGGCATAGGTCCAGATATCGCTATCACGGCCGCGTTGGAAAGTTGGCCAGCGGATCTCGTATTGATTGCCGACAGAACGCTTCTAGAAGTGCGCGCCGAGACACTAGGCCTGTCTTGCTCTTTTGTAAACTACGAGGACTATTTGAGCGATGTTTTCGCGGATGCGCGTCCACGATCGCATCAAATTCCCGTTCTAAACGTCCCCATGCGTTCGCCTTGCAAACCGGGTGAGACCAATCCGGACAATTCCGCTTATGTGCTAGAGGCCCTGACAAGAGGAACAACCGGGTGTCTAGACGGAGAATTTGCGGCCTTAATAACTGCTCCGATCCACAAAGCGGCCATTAACGAGGCCGGTTTCGCGTTTACAGGGCACACAGAATTTCTCGCGAGTCTAAGTAGCGCTGAACATGTGGTAATGCTTCTTGCCTCCAAGGAAATGAGGGTTGCTTTAGCTACGACTCACCTCCCGTTGAATGCAGTACCGGCGGCGATTACTCCACAGCTACTAGAGCAAACGCTCAAGATAATCCGATCTGATTTTGTGACCAAATTCGGGATCGCGAAGCCGAGGATTAGTGTTCTCGGATTAAACCCTCACGCCGGTGAGGACGGACATCTAGGAAGGGAAGAAATTGAGATTATTGAGCCTGCGATCAAGAAAGCGCAGCGAGAAGGTATGGATGTATCAGGACCCTGGCCTGCGGACACCGCTTTCAATCCCAAGCTGCTATCGGCAACAGACGTTTATCTCGCGATGTTTCACGATCAGGGCTTGCCAGTTTTGAAGTATGCTAGTTTTGGAGCTGCAGTGAACATAAGCTTGGGGCTACCGTTCACACGAATCAGCGTAGACCATGGAACGGCGCTTGAACTAGCAGGAACGGGCCGCGCCAGCGCGGCCGGTATGCTTGAAGCGATAAGGCAAGCCTGCAGCTTCGTTTTACCCTAAAGCTTAGCTATTAAGCGCAAAGGACTATTGCAAAGGACTATTTAATCGCGCAGCTTTCTTTTGACTTCCCTGAATCCATATAGTCCTTAAACACTTTCGGCGGGCGCCCTCTACCCGTCCAAAGGTGTTCCACGCCGCTCACGACCAAGCGGTACTTAGGTGCGACCTTTGTTCGCTTTCCTACGGCAGATTTTTTACGTCCGCGTCTACCACGCGTAGGCTTTAGATCGCTGGCATTGAGGCCGCTCTCCTCCATTAAGGCTCTGATCTTGGCAATTTTGGCTTTTTTCGCAGCGGCCGCCTTCGCCTCTTCGCGGACGACCTCGGACTTTAGTACCTGTTGCAAATTGCCGATGACTTTTTCTAATTCGGAAGCAGTTAGACCTTTCGCGGCCGAACGGGCTTTCATTTTTGATTTTACTAGTGGTGCGAGCACGGATGCCATTGGACTCTCCTGTTTTTAGTGTTCCATTGTCTATGCAATGTTTTTGTAATGTCTTAGTTTAACTCAAAAATAGCGCCCACTGCCGGAAGAAAAATTAATTCGCTCTTAATCTTCAATGGAATAGTGAGTTTTCGAAAAATCCGCATTAATAATTATTCGCGATTGATATTTAAATTCGATTGCAGACAGTCGCGCGAACGGCTACGCCTTAAGTCGCTAGCATATGTGCCTTATTAGTTTAGCGTCAAATATAGCCTCGAGATGGTTTAAAGAACGAAAACACCAACAATATAATGAATTATCTTTGTTATTTTTATTCAGTTTTTTTGTTTTATCCTGCCGAAATCGTAAAACTTCATAATTTTAATATAGTGAGATTTCTACCGGCATAATATTCGTCGCTACGAGCCTTAAATCCCGGACTCTGATCGTTTAAAGTAGTATTTTCTTCTACGGCTATAATGACGATCCGATAACGTTTGGGCTTCTTAATATTTTAGAAATATCGTGTTTGATTGCCGGAACGACTCTTAAGTTCAAAGCTCAAGGCCAAAGGTCCGAGAGTTGCCCCTCTAAAGCATCTCATTTCCCCTGCTTTGCGTTCTGTCTACAAGGCTCGAGGGTACCTGCGTTTCGAGCACTAAATGCGATTGATGTAAGTAGATTGAGAAAACAATCGAACCGTATACCGATAAAACGCAAATTTTAGACAGCGATGCAAAAACAAATCGCTGAGTACGCTTCTATCAACTTTGTTAGAATCTGCAAGCTCTTTCAGATCCCCACATGTTTGAGATTAGGACCCGTTCAGGCAAAGGCTGCGGGGGCGAAAAAGCGCTGTTTTTGTCAGGAAGCTCTGCCAATAATTTTACGGATATCGATCGACCAGTTCGGATGTGACACCGCTCCGACAAATCGTCGCTCTTTATTTTTTAACATTTTTGTTCTATTTTTCGTATTTCGGACACACTATGTCGGACTCATTCTCAGTTTCTTATTCCGTCGACAACGCGCAATCGCCAGGCCCGTCGGATCCGCCTCAAAACGATTCACCACTAGTAGCCTTTGCGACTTGTGACCTTGTTCCAGTAAATAACGAGTTACTGCTAATGATCAGTCGCGAGACTGGTCGACAGCAAATGATTGCCTCACAAGTTGTCGAAGCTTTGAAGACTTGCGTGCAGTTTCAGACGGTCGACCATCATACATCGAGACTTTGCTCTAGTCGCCCGGAGCTGAAGGATCAAGAAGCCGTTGTAAGGCAAACACTACTTCAGCTAACCGATTCAGGTTTCTTAACGAAAGCGGCGACAATAAGGGATCGTCTTGATGCGGACGTACCGGTCGAACTGGCACCCACCCGAGTGTTCGTCATTACCTGCGATAGGCCAGATCAACTGCAACGTTTGCTGGAATCGATGCTTCGATCAGCCGGGTTATCAAACTACGAAGCTCTCTACCTGATAGATGATTCGAAAGAGTTGGAAAACAGAGAGAGAAATCAGGCTGTAGTTGAATGGTTTAATTCGAGCAGCGCCATTGATATGCATTACCTGGGTGAGGCAGAACAAACTGACCTCCTCAACCGCCTGGTTAGAGATCTTCCAACACATGAAGAAGGCATTCGCTTTCTGATCGACGCTGATCGCTGGCGAGGATGCGCGACCTATGGCCGAGCGCGGACGCTTGCCCTTATGCATTCCATGGGCCGGCGCTTGATCGTGTTGGACGACGATATTCTTTGCCAGGCAGTGTTGCCGGCGGTGCCGGAGGAAGGGGTTTTTATTGGGAGTAATGGTGTTCGGGAAGCGTCATTTTTTTCCGATCGCGAATCTCTAATGTCAGCGGGAGCACTGCATGAGAAATCACCATTGGAATTGCACGATGAGCACCTGGGCCGTCGACTAGGGGACTCGCTCGAATTACTGGGAGGAGGATCAATTCCCGTCGATTGGTTCGTGGACGGAAACGCTGCCATGGCGAGTGTTTGGTCTGCTGAATCGAAGATCCTGGTGACCCAGTGTGGGGCTTGGGGAGATCCAGGAACCGGAGACTCGCATTGGATTCTGAATTTGTCAGGCCATTCGATCAGTCGCTTACTAACAGCCAGCAATGGTATGGCCGAAGCCGTCGAGAACCGACATGTTTGGCTGGGCTCTCCACGCTACGCGATTATGAAAGTAGCCTTTATGTCGCAGATGACCGGGCTAGATAATACAGAGCTGCTACCGCCATATTTCACTGCTTATCGCGGGGAAGATCTTCTATTTGCCAGCCTCGTCGAGGCATTGCATCCACAAGGGGCAGTTTTGGAATGTGGTTTTTCCGTGCCTCACTTGCCAGAAAATCGTAAGGTAAAAAGCCTCAAAGAGCCTATGGCGAGTGCTGGCGGAGTGGGCCTATTCGCAGCTTACCTGACGAACCAGATCGACTACACCGACGCCAGCAGCGCGGAAGAGCGTATTAGGATGATCGTTGCTGATCTTAGACGACTTGCCACGAAAAGCGATCCGGATATGCTGCTGGATTATCGCCGTGAGGTAGCAAAGTCTCACTCCATGCTGCTAAATAAAATCACGAAGCAGCAAGCCAGCACCAAGGACTTCAACTCAGCAAACTGGCAGGGATATCTCCGTCGAGGTGTTTCCGAGTTGCAAGCAGCTTTGCAGAAAGAATGGAGCCCAAAAGATATCAGAGAAGTACCGGATAACAAATCCTTAGAAGAGGTATGTGATGGCTTCCGCAAGATGCTTCTAGGATACGCATCCGCGCTTGACGCATGGCCATCTATCCGTAAGCACCTTTTTGAGTCGCAATAGGTGCTTGCAAAAAATGCACTTAAGAGGAAGTAAATGCTGGGAGTTGCCTACGCAATCTCCGCCCTGCTTATCGCGTGGCTCGCCGGTTCACTTCTGATTGAAAAGCTCTGCAGGCTTGGACGCGTTCAATCGCATCCGGCTATGTCGCTGGGACTGGGTTTATTTCTCGGTCTTTTTGTTCACTACTGCCTGTTTGCGTACGCGGCGCGATTTCTTGATCTGCCAGCCGCGGTGTTAGCCACCTGCGCAACTCTGGGAAGCTGCGCCGGCATGCTCTGGTGGACGCAGCGGTCCTGTTCCTGGACTGCGCAAGAGTCGCAGACCGCGCAAATCGATCCACCCTTAGCTGGCAAACAGCCCTTATTGCTTTGGATAGTGATTGGCCTGATAGGCCTTCACCTGGCACTCACCACAATCGAAGTTCTGCACAGACCCGTCTTTCCGTGGGATGCCTGGCACCATTGGATGTATCGGGCTAAAGCCTGGTATCTATCAGGTGAAGTCTCCGTCATGGACGACGTGACAGCTTGGGCGCGCGGCGAGATTAACAGCAAGTATGCAGTCGCCGGAGCGCACTACCCGGTATTCTTACCCACGACTGCGCTTTGGTTCTCGGTCGCTCTGGGCCAATGGAGCGAAACCTTAGTCAATTTACCCTACCTGGCCTGTGGAACTGCCTTAGCGCTAGGGGTGTTTGGCTTAGCGCGGCAGGCTGGCCTTAGTTGCCTAGTAGCAACAGTGCTGGCCTATCTTTTACTCTCCCTGCCGCTGATCGGAGCGCACCTTTCCCTTGCGGGGCAGGCGGACATCTGGATGGCTGGCTTCTGCGGTCTCGGCTTCGCTGCGCTTTGCAGCGGCCAAATGCAGCGAAGCACGATGCTTTCCTTATTGGGGCTGCTGCTTATCGGATGCGGAGCTCAGGTCAAAGTTGAGGGCACTGTCTGGGCCCTGGCCGCCGTGATCCTCTTTGCCTTTACCTCTAAGCCTAAGCTGGTTGCGGCAGCCTCACTACTTGTTTTGCTACTCGTGATCAGCCTTTTCTTGCTCGGCTTGCAATCGGTCGATCTCCCTGTCCTCGGAACCGCGGGAGTGGTCGATGGTCGTCTCTTCGTACCCTTAATTGGTAGCTACGCTCTCCAAAGCTATACGCTAGGTGATGATTACCTGAGCAACTTTTTTCTTGGTGGAAGCTGGCATCTTCTTTGGTTCGGCACAGTTGTCGCTGTTGTTTCCTCGAGTTTCCAGCTGAAACAGCGATCCTCCTTCGTGTTTTTGAGCTTCTTGCTCATCGCCAGTGCCGCGCAGATTACGATTTTCTTTTTCACAGAACAGGGTGCATGGGCTGATGACTGGACCGCGATTAATCGGCTACCGCTACACTTCGCACCTGCGGTACTACTCGCGATTTTTCTGCAACAGACGGCTGCAACGCATTCTGATGCCAATGTTATAGCCGCCAAAGCAACGACTCGCTTATTCTTACTGAGCGTCGTTGGCGCGTCTATCCTCAGCCTGATCTATCTGTACAGCAAAAGCGATTCGGTAGATGCCCCCTCGTTTCAACGAGAAGGACGGGCCATGAACGTGATGGTCGGCGCCGGACGCGGTGAACGGGAAGCAAGCAACGCACTGCAAGTCACTCGCTATGACAACAATATAGCCCTGCTGAGCTCAGGTCCTATAAGTCTAGATGCGGATAGATTAAAGCTGCTAAGCCTGAAGACTCGGGGCTCAAATCGAAGAGAGTTCACGTTCTTTTGGCGATTACAAAGCGATGGAGATTTGTATAGCGTTACCATCGATGGCCTTGGACACAGCCTGCAGGATCTAAGCTCATCGGAGTTTTGGAAAGGCGCGATCAGCGAGTTGGGTTTTGTTTTTTACGATGATGACGGGACTGTCGTACTTGAGGAATTTAGTCTCGCAAGTAAGACCCTTGCCGGCCTAGCGACCAAAGTGTGGCAGGATTGGAGGTTTGTTACGCCCTGGTCTCAACGCTCGGTACATTGGCTTCCGGCGGGCAATATAAGCGGTCTGTTACCGCTGCCCGTGTTTCTAGCTGGATTTTTTCTAGTAGCGATCTCTATCAGGTTTTTACCTGCTACTTCTCTCCTTCCTGTAACACAAAGATCGACGTCACTGATCTTCTTTGCTCTGATCTGCTGGCTTTGCTTGGACTTACGGTGGCTTGTAACGCGGACTGCCCTTGCGTCCCAAACGCTTGACGCCTATGACCTCGCCGGTTCCGCACCGCTTGAATTTGGCGACGATAAACTCACTGCAGCCGCCGTCGATCGCGCAACCTGTAATGCAGACTCAGACTTAAACAAACGCATGCTGATCGCAGCCGATTCAGAAAAGGACATGCGTTTTCAGCTCTTGCGAGCGAAGTACCATGCGCTGCCAGCCGCAGCCTATGCTCATGAATCGATAGCGAATACCGCACCCCCTGGAATTGCAAATCAGGCGCTTGTTCTGAAACTGCGCTACGGCGTACAGGGGGAGGATGCTGTTGGCTCTGGGGAAGTTCTAGTTAGCTGGAACCGGCGCATGGGCTCACTGAGCGAGCTAATTTGGGAAGACCAAAGCGCCTTTCTGATCGCGCCTGTTGGAGAAGCGGCTCCGAAGGCTTGTCAGCGCGATGACCGATAAACCAGCCGAGCCAAAACGTATTTTGCATTTGGGAAAATTTTTCCCTCCCTTTCGTGGCGGCATGGAAACGTTTCTTCGAAGTCTTGTCGCGGAACAGCAACGCCAGGGCTTGATTGTGGCGACGCTAGTCCACAGCGGCGAGAAGCGATTTTTCAGCGAGCAAAAGAGCATTGAATGGAGAGGCCAGCGACTCTCGCTTGATCTGGCAGGCCGTTGGTTCACCGTCGCGTTTGCCCCGGTAAGCCCAAGCTACCCGCTGCGTCTCGCGGCGCTAATTAAGGAATTCAAACCGGATGTTTTGCATATTCACATGCCGAATCCGTCGGCATTCTTTTGTATGTTACTACCCGCAGCTCGACGGCTACCCTGGGTAGTACATTGGCATTCCGATGTAGTCACTTCGCCGCACAGCGCGAAACTTCGCTTGCTGTATCAGCTCTATCGATTCCCGGAGCGGGCTCTCCTGCGGCGCGCGCGACGAATCGTCGCTACGTCTCCACCTTACCTTCAGAGCAGCAAACCACTCCTCACCGTTCGACAAAAATGCACCGTTGTCCCGCTAGGGATTGAGGACATTAGCAATCATAATTTGAGTGAGCCCTCTAGTAATCTCGACAATGACGATTCGGCGGCAGGAGACAGCGTCAGTGTGTTAGCCGTCGGCCGGCTAACCTACTACAAAGGCTTTTTCGATTTACTTCGTGCAATGCAGTTGCTTCCAGAAGTTCGTCTTACCCTCGTGGGGGACGGTGACTTTCGCGATCAGCTCAAAGAGCTCGCAGCAGATCTTGCTCTTGGCGGTCGCGTGAACTTTGTTCACTCATGCTCGGATGAGGATCTCGTCGCACGCTACGCTAGTTGTGACATTCTGTGCATGTCGTCCATAGAGCGAACCGAAGCATTCGGCGTGGTCTTGTTAGAAGCCATGCGCGCGCAAGTCGCGTGCGTAGTGACCAATGTCGAGGGATCGGGCATGCAATGGGTGGTGGATGCGCCCAACGCTGGTTTGGTCGCACGCGCCGGGGACGCGCAGGACCTAGCGCATAAGATCCAACTTTTAATGGAAGACCGCGCGCTCCGTAACACCCTCGGAAAACAGGGCCGGCGACGTTTCCTGGAGCACTTTACCGTCAGTCGCTGTGCAGAGCTGATGAGTCCCGTGTACCAGCAAGCTATCGACGGTAAAGCGGACGAAGACAATGCAGGTTCCATCAGAAAATCCGGTTCAACTTAGGCTTGCCTGGCTTAGGTGGGCCTTGCGTAGTTGGATCTGGCTTAGGTGGGTTTGGCTTAGGTGGATCTGGATCGCGCCAGATCGTTTAAAAGTTTCCGGTAACTGTCAGTAACCTCTAGCGTAGGACCCAGCTCCATCAAGCGACCTGCATGTATCAAAGCCACGCGATCGCAAAGCTCTTCTACTTCTTGCAAATTATGTGAGACCAACACCACCGTTTGCTCACCCCGGATCTTTTCCTTAATCGCTGCGGAAGCTTTTTGTCGGAAAGACGCGTCTCCTACTGCAAGTACCTCATCTATGAACAGGATATCGACCTGACTAATCAAGGCGGTAGAAAACCCGAGCCTCGAGCGCATACCCGAAGAATAGGTGCTTACCGGTTGCTCGAAATATTCGTTCAATTCGGAAAAATCAAGAATCGCATCTAAGTAGCCCTCGGCTTGCTCGCGGGAGCATCCTTGAAGCATCGCACTAAGAAGAGCGTTATCCCGCCCCGTCAGCTCGGGCCGAAAACCGAGGCCCAAAGCAAGCACAGCGCGAGTGGTTCCCTGGCGCAGTGCAATACTCCCACGGGTAGGCGCCAAGATGCCCGCCAGCACGCGCATCAAGCTGCTCTTACCACAACCGTTTAAGCCGATAACGCCAAGCGTTTCACCTCTGAGAAGATCAAGATCAACCCGCTGTAAAATCGGCACGGGCACGGAGCCGAGCAAGCCTGTTCGTCGATGAAAATCCAGATCGACCGAGCGCAAAGAAAGCACCGCCCCGTCGTTTGCAAGCTGTAGCGCAGTCTCGCTCATGAAGACAACACCCGCAGTGCTATCCACTGGTCGAGACGGCTCACTAATTTCATCATTAAAACCGACGCGAGTAGTCCGACAGCGCCGAGAACGAGAAGATGAATACCATCTGGAGCAACCCCGTAGAGCAGCGCCTGCCGGTAAGCATCGAGAATGAAAGCTAGGGGATTTACCGTGAGTATCAGCTGCTGCGTCTGCACGGACGCGACATCGCGCACATCCCAGAAGATGCCCGACACGAACAGTAAAAACACCGTACCAAGCGATACAACTCGCATGAAGTCTCGCGCTATGCAAACCAGCAGTGCTGCGAAAATAGCGCAGGGTACGATGATCAAATACTGAACGAGCATAATGGGGAAGAGCCAAAGCCAACTGGCGCCCGGAGCCACGCCTGAAAGTAAGAGCAAAAGTATAAGTACACAGAACACCGTCGCCTGGCGATAAAGCCCTTCTTGAACACGAGCAAGCGGAAACAAGACCTTCGGAAGACGAGACTGGCCAATCAGGCCTTTGGCGTTAAGCATCGCGTTCGAAGCCGTATTGACACTCCCAGAAAACCACATGAAGGGGAGCTTGCCGCAGGCTAGGAAAAGCAGAAAATCGGCTCGCCCGCTGCTCAGGATGACGTCAAACACAAGATAAAACACCGCAACATAGAGCAGTGGTTCCAAGGTCCACCACAAATAGCCCAGATACATCCGAGATGCATCGGCTCGCAGCGACATTCGAGCTTGAATATCGACCAAGGAAAAGTAGCGATAGAAGGATTGTAGGTTCACGCGGTCCGCCTAGAGAATGCTGCGCATCGTAGGCAAGCGAGGCGAGCGCGTCCAGCGACGGTTTGCTGGGTTAGCACTAATGTGCATCCGCATTTCTAGCGATGGGAGAGGAGCAACGCACAAGCTAGAATGCGGACGATGAAGCAGAGCCCTCCCAAACATCAAGCTCGCAAACGCTTTGGCCAGAACTTTTTGACGGATCCAAGCGTCATCAGTGCAATCGAAGATGCGATCCGTCCGCAGGCAACGGAGCATCTGGTTGAAATAGGCCCCGGATTGGGAGCCCTAACGCGCGAGTTACTCCCCAGCGGCTGCCGCTTGGATGCGATCGAGCTAGATAGGGATCTCGCGACGCCGTTGCTTGCGGCATTTTCGATCTATGAGAATTTTTCGCTGCATAAAGCAGACGCGCTGAAGTTCGACTTTTCTAGCCTTGCCAGTAACGAGACACGTCTGCGTGTCGTGGGTAACCTGCCTTACAACATTTCGACCCCACTGATCTTCCATCTACTAGATCAGTACCAAGCCATCCAAGATATGCACTTTATGCTGCAACTCGAAGTCGTCCAGCGCTTGACCGCCAAACCAGGAAGCAAACACTGGGGACGTCTGGGGATCATGTGCCAGCTGCGCTGCGCGACAGAAATGCTGTTTGAAGTGCCCCCAAGCGCCTTCAGTCCAGCACCGAAAGTAAAGTCGGCAATTGTTCGGCTGACGCCTAACCAGGTACTAAAGCACACAGCAGAGGAACTGCAACACATAGAAAAACTAGTGCAAGCCGCGTTCGCTCAGCGCAGAAAAACCCTGCGCAACAACCTAAAGGGCATCCTTACGGAGAACCTGATCCAGGCGCAGGGCGTGGATCCAGGTGCCCGAGCGGAGACCTTAGATGTCGATGACTTTGCTAAGCTCGCGCTCAGAACCGGCACTAGAGCATAATGGCCAGACGATATGGTCGACCTGACAGCAATAAATCCGGCGCTTATTCGAGTGGCTTCGCAGGTCACTTTCTTACCTCGTTTCTCTCATCCGGAGAACAGCGAGTATACCTTCGCCTATACGATTACCATTTCGAATGCCGGCGACGTCTCCGTACAGCTCCTTTCTCGCCACTGGGTGATCACCGATGGCAACGAGGAGGTCCAAGATGTTCGAGGTGAGGGAGTTGTAGGTGAACAACCGGTCATCAGACCAGGAAGGTTCTTTCGCTACTCGAGCGGAGCCACTTTGGCGACACCGGTTGGCTATATGCGCGGAGAATACACAATGATTCCCTACTCGGAAGACACCGGTGGTGAGACCCGCGAACAGTCGAGCTTCGACGTGGAAATTCCAGCCTTTACCCTCCACACACCCACCTCGCTCAACTGAGCTGGCGGCGATCTGCTATGGCCACTTGGGTAGTCGGAGATGTGCAAGGCTGCAGGAAACCGCTGAAGCGACTGCTGAAGCGCGTTAACTTCAGCTGGGATCGCGACCTGTTGTGGTCAACCGGAGATTTGATCAACCGCGGCCCCAGCTGCCTTAAATCATTGAGATTTTTCTACAAGCACCGAGACAATGTGCGTGTTGTGCTGGGCAACCACGATCTTCATCTACTCGCTATTGCTGCGGGCACGAGGCCAATGGGTAAGTCCGATACGCTCGGCGAAATACTCGCGGCCGAGGACAGAAATGAGATGCTCTGCTGGCTTGAGCAGCAACCACTGCTGTTGCGGGAGGGTGAGTTCACCCTGGTGCATGCAGGCATCCCACCTCAGTGGAGCGTGTATGAGGCCGAGCAGCGCGCGCGCGAAGTAGAGGCCGTATTGCGAGGACCACAGCGAATCGACTTTTATGAAGCGATGTATGGAAACGAACCGGATCTCTGGTCTGACGACCTGCGAGGCATGGAGCGTTTGCGAGTCATTACCAACTATCTGACCCGGATGCGCTTTTGCAGCTCGCAAGGACGCCTTGATTTGCAAAGTAAGGGTGCTCCCACCGATCACGCGGAAGAAAACGGTGGACACGAAAGCGAAACTGACACCGAACGCAGTGGTAGCGAACAGTTTGCCCCTTGGTTCCAGCACGCGGACCGGAAAGCCGCCAATCACAAAGTGATTTTTGGTCATTGGGCGGCGCTGGGTGGCGTCACCGGCTCGGCGACCGCTATCGCTTTGGATACGGGATGCGTATGGGGTAACGCGATGACGCTTTATTGCCTAGAGACTGGAGAGCGGGTGATAGAACCCTGCTCCCGCTGAGCATGCCCTTAGAGTGCTATCTCGTCGGCGGTGCAGTTCGCGATACGCTGCTCAACTATCCCTTTAAAGAGAAAGATTGGGTGGTGATCGGCTCCAGCCCCGAGGAACTCCGTAAGCTGGGCTACACGCAGGTGGGCAAAGACTTCCCCGTGTTTCTCCATCCCACGAGTAAAGAGGAATACGCTCTCGCTCGCACTGAGCGAAAATCTGGCCCCGGCTATACCGGTTTCGAAACGCACTTCGCCTCCGACGTCACATTGGAGGAAGACCTACTGCGTCGCGATCTGACTATTAACGCTATGGCGCTAGACCTTAGCGAAAACCTTATCGATCCCTACGGCGGCCGGAAGGATCTGAAAGATAGGATACTAAGACATGTATCGGGGGCGTTCACAGAAGACCCGCTTCGCGTCCTTCGCGTAGCGCGCTTTGCCGCTCGCTATGCGCATTTAGGTTTCAAGGTCGCAGAAGAAACTATGGCGCTTATGAAAGAAATCTCTGCAACCGATGAGCTCACCACAATTCCGAAAGAACGGATCTGGGTGGAGACGGAACGCGCCTTGAGTGAGTCTCGGCCAGATGCCTACATTCAGGTTCTGCATGAGTGCGGTGCTTTGAAGAAGTTAATGCCTGAGGTAGATGTGCTGTTCGGCCTTCCTCAAAGCGTAAAACACCATCCAGAGGGAGACGTTGGCAGCCATCTTTTGCTTGTGCTGCGACGCGCGGCAGAACTTGCGCGCAACAGCGTCGTCGGCTTTGCGGCACTAACGCATGATCTTGGTAAAGGGGTCACACCAAAGCGACAGCTGCCATCCCATAAGGGTCACGAACTCGCCGGACTCCCACTAGTAAAAGCCCTCTGTCATCGGCTGGCGGTGCCCAAACGGTTTCAGCAATTGGCGGAACTTACCTGCGAGCATCACTTAGACAGCCACCGCGCGTTAGATCTCGACGCCAGCGAGCTACTCGCACTGCTCGAAAAGGCCGGTGCGCTCAAAGGACAAGACAAGTTTGAACTGTTTTTAGCCTGTTGCGAGGCAGATTCGCGGGGTCGTGCCGGCTATGAAGACATCGACTACCTGCAAGCCGATTTTCTACGCAGGGCAGCAGCGAAAGCAGGCGCGGTGGATGCCGCCTCCGTTCTCCTGAAGTTCCTCGATGAGGATAAAAAGCCCCAGGGAGTCGCGCTGGGCAAAGCGATCAGATCAGAGCGCATAGATGCCTTGGAAAGATTCAAAGCTAAAGAAGGATCAGGGACCTAAGAGTTCTCCTTACCGAGCCGTCAACGGAGCTGGAGATAAGGCGGCCTCCTAGTTAGATTACTTTTTGGCGTAGTTGCTGGTGTGGTCGCCGGCGTAGCTGTTGGTGTAGTCATTGGTATAGTTGTGGGTATAGCTATTGGTATAGCTGGGCCGGATTCAAGCGTCCGTTTATACGCGCTACCTCATGCTTACGCCGCTTACGCTGCCCTCTCCAACTCACATCACAGCAAGAAGCTGACCCAGATTAACGGGTAGCAATCGTTGCTGCTCTTGGTCGAACTCCCGCCACAGCGCTTCGATAGCACAGGCTCTCAGAGGATGTATCAGCTTTGGCGCAAGTTCGGCCAGCGGGCGCAGTACAAATGCCTGTTCCAGAATCTCGCCGCGCGGAAGCTCTACGCCATCGACAGTACCGGTCAAATCTCCGACCAGTAGGATATCGATGTCTAGGTGACGATCACTGTATCGGGACGCATTCTTCGGTCGTCCAAAGTCGAACTCGATCTGCCGCAGTGCCCGCTGTAAAGCGCCCACGGTTAGCTCACTTTGACAGGTGATAACGAGGTTCCAGAAGGGCGATCCGGTAAAGCCCACAGCGTCGCTCTGGTAGACATTTGAGCACTCGATATGCCCAAACAAAGCTCGCAGTGCATCCAAACCAGCCGGGATATTGTGCGCCGGATCGATGTTACTGCCGACACCAAGAAATATTCGGGCAAGGCCGCTCATTGGGGGCGTTCACCTCGAACGATACGTACACCCACGCTGCCCGCAGCGCGGACCGCACCCGGCTTCGCAACAGACACCTGCACCCAAGGAACCGAATACTCGCGCTGCAAAAGTACCGCTACTTGCTCTGCAAAAGTTTCGATGAGTTGGAAGCAAGACTCGCTGGCAAATTCGAGCAATCGGTCCGACACTGACGCATAATCGAGCGCCCGAGCTACCTCATCGGATTCTGCCGCTACTGCGGTGTTCCAAGCCATATCAAGGTCGAGAACCAGTTCCTGACGCACCTCTCGTTCCCAGGGGTACACGCCAATCACCGTAGCAACGCGTAACTCATGGATGTAAACGATATCCTGCAATCGTGTCTTCCTATTCTTGCGGTAGCGAATTCGGGATAGGGTCCAGCTCAGTCAGCGGCCAGCGGGCACGCACTCGCAGTTCCTTGTCATCTTTTTGGCCAGCCAAAAGCCTTTGTGCGCCGGCATACGCGATCATCGCCCCGTTGTCCGTGCAGTATTCCATCGCTGGATAGAACGCTTTCGCGCCGATCTTGTTCATAGCGGCAGCTAACTGCCTACGCAGGTTCACATTGGCGCTAACACCCCCCGACATGATGATGCGGGACAGCTTTTCCTGTTCAAGGGCACGACGGCATTTAATCACAAGGGTGGCAACGACAGCTTCTTCAAAGGCACGCGCAATATCGGCGCGAGCCTGCTGGTCTAGTTTATCCTCCGACTCTAAACTTTTTAGCGTCGTCAATGTGTGAGTCTTAAGCCCACTAAAGGAGAAGTCCAAGCCCGGTCGATTCACCATCGGTCGGGGAAAGTGAAAGCGCGTCGGATCGCCTTGCTCCGCAAGCTTGGCCACGTAAGGGCCACCCGGGTAAGGCAAACCAAGCATTTTCGCGGTTTTATCAAAGGCTTCGCCCGCCGCGTCGTCGAGTGATTCACCTAAGAGCGTGTAACAACCAATTCCATCAACTCTTATGAGCTGCGTATGCCCACCGGATACAAGCAGCGCAACAAAGGGGAATTCGGGCCTCACTTCCTCCAGCATAGGGGCCAGAAGGTGCCCCTCCATATGATGTACGCCCAAGGCTGGCACTCCCCAGCCTAAGGCAAGCGCGCGTGCCGTTGTGGCTCCAACCATAAGCGAACCGATCAATCCGGGACCCGCGGTATAGGCCACCGCGTCAACAGCATCGGATGAAAGCGATGCCTCGTTGAGTACTTCATCGATCAGCGGAAGCGTTTTGCGAATGTGATCCCGCGAAGCTAACTCGGGAACCACACCGCCATATTCTCGGTGGACAGCAACCTGGGAAAATAACGCGTGCGCCAGCAACCCGGATTCTGTGTCGAAGAGAGCGACTCCAGTCTCGTCGCAAGAAGTTTCTATGCCAAGAACGATCACTGATGCTTTTACAATGCCAACAACTGCGCGATTCGCCGCGCGACGGGAACGCGAGTGTATGCAAACGCCGCGATGGTCGCCACAGATAGATACTGCACGATTTCCATGCTTTGAAACTGCCGATCGGGTGGATCTGCTAGGCCAAAAGAAGCCGCTTCGCCCGTACACTTTTCACTTTGCAAATAAGGACTTAAGTGTTTAGACTGCGCGCCCTCAAATTTAAGGGTTCTGCCGTGCCGGTTCGAACAAACCGTAAGCACAGCAAAGGCGGGACTCTAACGTAATTGGATCTATCTGCTGGGCCCAAAGTCGCACGCAGATCACTGAAAAGAACAGGAACACAGGATTAAAAGATGCCTCATATCAAGGTAAAGGAAAACGAGCCCTTTGACGTGGCACTGCGCCGCTTCAAGCGCTCCTGCGAGAAGGCAGGTGTGTTATCTGAGGTGCGTCGCCGCGAGCACTATGAAAAGCCGACCACGGTCCGTAAACGTGCTGCAGCTGCAGCGGTGAAGCGTCATCTTAAGAAGGTATCTCGCGAAAACCGCAAGCGCGTCCGTTTGTACTAGACGCTTTTTGCAGGCCTTTGCCGACGAAGGGCCGAACCCAAAGGCGGCAGAACTTAAAACAATCACGTACAACAGCTATAGGCCCTTAGAGGGCACAGAAATACCCCAGGTCACCTCAAAATGAGCGAGTCAAACGCCGGCGCATCGCAGACACAAGCCGCCATCAAGGCAGCGATGAAAGAGGCCATGAAGAGCCGAGCCAAAGAGCGACTCGCCACCATTCGCCTGATGCAGGCGGAATTCAAAAGAGTCGAAGTCGATGAGCGTATCGCGCTAGGTGAGGCTCGCGTACTTACTATTCTCGATAAGATGATCAAACAGCGTCGAGACTCCAAGCAGCAATTTGAAGCCGCAGGACGCACCGAATTAGCCGCACAAGAGGCAGCGGAAATTAGCGTCATTCAGGAGTTCCTACCGGAACAGCTGTCCGACGATGAGTTGAATGCAATGATCGATTCGGCAATCGAATCGGCGGAAGGGAGCGGTATGCAGGCGATGGGCGCGGTCATGGGCGTGTTGAAGCCGCAGCTGCAGGGGCGTGCGGACATGGGCGCAGTGAGCCAGAAGGTAAAGGCGCGCCTAATGTCGTAGATCTGGATATCTAGTCCACACCGCAACGGCCTGCATTACACCGGTCTTGGCGGCATAGCAATAATCAATTTAGTACTGCTAATTCAGCTTCTTACTCCCAACTCCAGTGCCTCTATTTTCGTCCCTGTGCTTCCAGTGCCATGTTGGCGGGCGGCTCGCCCTCCAAACTAAGAGTTATTAAAGAAAATCGATTGTTGTGCCAGCGTTGAACAACGCGCGTGGCATACTGGACTGTCGAAGGCATTGAACCCAGGCAGCAGCGCTCCGTGGGCACCATGACAGATCGGTGAGCGCGACTCAGGATCCATCCAACTTTATGCGAGGACGCATCCCTCAACCATTTATCGACGATCTGCTCGACCGAGTAGATATCGTCGATGTGATTGATCGACGGGTAAAGTTAAAGAAGACAGGTAAGAACTATAGTGCGCGCTGCCCTTTTCACGATGAAAAAACACCCTCATTCAGCGTGAATCCAGAGAAGCAGTTTTACTACTGTTTCGGATGCGGTGCCGGCGGCAATGCGCTCGGCTTTATCATGGACTATGAGAACATTGAGTTCCCCCAGGCGGTAGAAAATTTAGCCGCCACCGTCGGTATGGATGTCCCCCGTGAACAAGCAGCAGGAAGGCAGCCGCAGGGACAAGCCACTGAATCACCGCACAAAGCGCTCTTTCAGCTACTCGAAGAATCGGCCAATTTTTACAAGGCGTCGCTCAAGAATCACCCGCAACGAAACGCCGCAGTAGAGTACTTAAAGTCCCGCGGTCTGACCGGCGAGATCGCGCGAGACTTTGCCCTGGGTTTCGCTCCCAAAGGCTGGGACAACCTGCTCAGCCATCTGCTGGAGAGCGACCGCGAGAGCCCTCAGGAATCGAACGGCCCCGGGGAAGGTATTGGGGACGATAAGATCAATTCTCTAACAGAGAGGGCTATTGGTGCCGGGATAGTAGTCAAGAATGACTCAGGGCGAGTTTATGACCGCTTCCGTGAGCGCATCATTTTTCCAATCCGCGATCGACGGGGTCGAGTCATCGCCTTCGGAGGTCGGGTTCTCGGCGACGATAAACCAAAGTATCTGAACTCGCCGGAGTCACCCGTTTTTCATAAGGGTCGAGAACTGTACGGCCTGTATGAGGCGCGCCGCGCTAACCGTCAGCTAGAACGGCTGATCGTGGTTGAGGGTTACATGGACGTAATCGCTCTGGCGCAAGCAGGCATAAGCTACGCGGTCGCGACGCTAGGCACAGCCACATCCACGGAACATCTCGAACGGATCTTTCGTATGGTGCCGGAAGTGGTCTTTTGCTTTGACGGAGACGAGGCCGGACGGAAGGCCGCTGAAAGAGCGCTACTCAACACCCTCCCGGCCATGACGGATGGCCGGCAAGCGAGATTTTTGTTTCTTCCTAGCGGCGAAGACCCAGACACGATGGTGCGGAGCGCTGGTGCTTCGGCCTTTCTCGACCGCGCGCTCGCGGCCAAGCCGCTCGAAGAGTATCTGTTCGAAAGTCAGGCAGCGGGCCTAGAACTGACGACTATGGAAGGTAGAGCAACGCTGTCAAAACGTGTCCTTCCTCTGCTACGCCAACTCCCAGAAGGTGTATTTAAAACACTCATGTACCAATCCCTGGCAGATCGGGCAGGGATCGAACTGGAGTCCCTAAAAAAACTTGAGGTGCCCGAGCCCGCGAGCAGGCCCAGCTACCAAGAGCCGCCGCCCTCCTACGAGGAAGTACCACATTCTTACGCAGACAGCGGTGAAGAAACGCAAGCGATGGGGGAAGCGGGGCCGCGGCAACGTGATCCGCTGGCTAAGCCGATGACCGTGCACACAACGCTAACTCAGTCGGCCTTGGCGTTACTTTTGCACAAGCCATCTATTTCACAGCTGGTGGAGACACACACACTGCAAGATCTCGCTAGCCAAGATGGAAAGCTGCTGGCAGCGGTAGTTGAGCTACTACAAAAACGTCCCGAGTCCACTACAGGCATGCTGTTGGGACACTGGCATGGCACAGAAGAAGGGGCGCTCCTGGCAGAACTCGCGGGCCAGGAGCGATTGATTCCTACGGAGGGAATAGAAGCGCAGTTTCAAGACATCATGCGTAAGTTATCTACCTTGCCTCTGCGCCAGCGCATTGTAGAAGAGATCAACAGCCTCAAAAGCCGACCCTACGAGCAGCTCACAGGCGATGATCGCGCGAGATTGCCTGAGCTAATCCGTGCCTTGAGAGATCTTGATACGCGAAGCGGTCCCGCAAATAACTGAATTGACTCACTTTTTGCCATAAACGACCATCCCAGCCGAGGCAAAACTAGCCTCCCCCGCCAATGTTTTGTCTTGGTTTGTGCTATACTGGGCGGCTATCTGAGGCAAATTCACCGACCTCCGGCCGAACAATTCGATCCCAAGCGGATGTGACCGTGGAAATAACCGTCGAAGTAAACCCGGTCGACAATTCGAAAACGGTAAGCAGGTCGGTAAAAAATTCGATACACGATGAATCGGGCGAGCAACCTGCTGGCTTCGGGAATCGATTGTCTCAGACATTTGTTAGGTTTTAGATCAGACGACTAGTCCAGAGTAAGGTCATCCATGAACGACGCAGTTACGCAACAATCGCGTTTGAAAGCGCTGATTGCCAAGGGAAAGGAGCAGGGCTACCTCACCTACGCCGAGGTTAACGACCACCTTCCCGACGACATCTCCGACCCGGATCAGGTCGAAGACATCATTCAAATGATCAATGACATGGGTATCCAGGTGTTCGAACAAGCACCAGATGCCGACGATATGATCCTGAGCGAAGGGGACTCCTCCGCTGATGATATTGCCGCCGCGGAAGCGGCTGCAGCCCTCGCAGCGGTTGAAACAGAAGCCGGCCGCACAACCGATCCAGTTCGTATGTACATGCGCGAAATGGGCACCGTAGAGCTCCTCACGCGCGAGGGCGAGATCGTTATCGCCAAGCGTATCGAGGAAGGCATTCGAGAATTAATGGCCGCCCTAGCGTTCTTCCCCGGCGCCGTAGCGACCATTCTCGAAGATTGGACCGCGGTCACCAAAGAAGAGAAAAAGCTAGCTGACATTCTCGTTGGCTACCTTGATCCTGCCGAGCACGTTCCATCGGCACAGCAGATTGCGGAGCAGCAGGCCGCCAAGGGCGAAGACGACTCGGAAGAAGCCGCTGACACGGGGCCCGATCCGGTAGAAGCGAAGAAACGCTTTACCGCGCTCAAGCGTCAGTTCAACAAGACCGAAAAAGTCATTGAAGATAAAGGCCGTCAGAGCGCCGCCGCCATCAAAGAGATGGAGAAGCTGGGTGAGCTGTTTAAGTTCTTCAAGTTCACTCCGCGCATAATCGATCCACGTATAGAAGAAGCACGCTTGGCCCTAGCCGGTGTGCGTGTGCAAGAGCGTGAGATCATGACGATCGCCGTGCGCCGCTGCGGGATGCCGCGAAAGGAGTTCATTAAGTCGTTTCAGGGCAGCGAGTCCAGCCTGAACTGGGTCTCGCGGCATGCGCGAAAGAAAGACTTCGGCGCGAAGCTCACCGGCTACAAAGACGAGATCCAACGAGCGCAGCGACGTATCGTACAGATCGAGGAATTCACGGGGCTTTCTGTTACCGAGATCAAGGAAATCAATAGGCGCATGTCGATGGGCGAAGCCCGCGCGCGTCGTGCGAAGAAAGAAATGGTAGAAGCGAACCTACGCTTGGTGATCTCGATTGCGAAGAAGTACACGAATCGTGGCTTGCAGTTCCTCGACCTCATCCAGGAAGGCAATATTGGTTTGATGAAAGCGGTCGACAAGTTTGAATATCGTCGCGGCTACAAATTCTCGACCTACGCAACCTGGTGGATTCGCCAGGCGATCACCCGGTCGATCGCAGACCAAGCCCGAACGATTCGGATTCCGGTACACATGATTGAGACGATCAACAAGCTCAATCGCATCTCTCGACAGATGCTTCAGGAAATGGGTCGTGAGCCTACTCCGGAAGAGCTCGGCGAACGAATGGAAATGCCGGAAGACAAGGTGCGTAAGGTACTCAAGATCGCGAAAGAGCCGATCTCGATGGAGACACCCATTGGTGATGATGAAGATTCACACCTTGGCGACTTTATCGAGGACCAAACCATCAGCTCACCGATCGATTCGGCAACAGGTCAGGGTCTGCAAGAAGCGACCAAGGACGTCCTCGCCGGCCTGACCGCTCGCGAGGCGAAAGTGCTGCGCATGAGATTTGGCATTGACATGAACACGGACCATACGCTGGAAGAAGTCGGCAAGCAGTTTGATGTCACCCGCGAGCGAATCCGACAGATCGAAGCGAAAGCATTGAGAAAACTGCGTCATCCGACCCGTTCGGATTACCTGCGCAGTTTCTTAGATGAAAACGGCTAGCAGTGTTGCCGAGTTAGAAAGCCGCCGATGGCGGCTTTTTTATTGGTAATCCCGCTTGTAGATGGTCTACGTGGGCGTGTATATCTTGGCGTTTTCCTAGGCGCGAACTTTTGTATTGAGCTCCGTGCGCGTAATACTGGGACGTAGAAGCTGCGGCGGTTACGTTTTCTATAACTGCTTGTGGCACTGTTCTTAGCATCGAACTATTAGCATCGAACTCTTAGCATCGAACATGGCACCGTCTTTTTGTACCAAAAGGTAATACATCATGGCCGCTCTTATTCTTGCTTTCGGGTTGCTGGTCCAGCTTTTCGCGCCAGTCAGCTACGCCGATGAACCAGTCTATAACGCTCCGGCAGGTCGCTCTGGTCCCACGCCTTATTCAGAAGCCGTTGTCTACGGCGATCTTATTTTCCTGGCGGGGCATCTGGGGCGAGACCCAGAGACGGGCAAATTAGCGCCGGGCGGCATTCAACCTCAGACCCGCCAGGCTTTAGAGAACCTCCAGGCCTCGCTTGAGAGAGCCGGTGGTTCGATGGACCGGGTATTGAAGTGCACTGTGTTTCTGGCAAGTTTTGATGAGTGGGCAGCGATGAATGAAGTCTACGTAACGTTCTTTGAGAATAAGCCCGTACGTACCGCCGTGGGGAACGCTGGCATGGGCTCGGAAACGCGCGTTGAGATCGAATGCATCGCCGCAGCCCCAGACAACGACTAGCGTAACTTCACACCCATAAAACCCCATAGCTTTTGAACTGAATCGGCCTGGGAAAAGCCGCCTTTAAAGGCAGCAAGAACCACTAAACAGCAGGAATGTTGAAATGCAGCAATTGACTGGCTTGGATGCGTCTTTTCTCTACCTGGAGACACCCAACTCTCCTATGCATATTTCCGGGCTTGGTATTTACACGCAAGAAACAGTACCCGGAGGCATTGTTCGCTTTAAGGAGATCATCGCGGCGACCGCGGCCCGTGTGCAGCGTGTCGCGAGCCTAACAAGAAAGCTCCAAAGCGTTCCGCTTGGACTCGATCATCCTTATTGGATAGACGATTCGAATTTCGACCCAGAGTTCCACATCCGCCATGCCGCCCTACCCGCTCCAGGCGACTGGCGACAGCTGTGCATTATGGTGTCGCGAATTCACGCGCGCCCCCTGGATCGCTCTAGGCCGCTGTGGGAGATGCACGTGATCGAGGGGCTCGATAACATTGAGGGCTATCCCCCCGGCTGCTTTGCGCTATTTACTAAGATGCATCATGCGGCGGTCGATGGCGCCTCCGGCATGGAACTGCAGGCCGCTATTCACGACCTCACTCCAGACGTCGTCACCGACCTGACCTATACCGACCCAAAAGGCGAACCGAGACCGAGCAGTCTCAAGCTCATTGTCGAAGCGCAGAAAAACAGCATCCGCCAGCCCCTTCGATTTATCTCCGTTGCGCGAAACACGGTCCCTGGCTTCGCTAAGACCTTGATGCGTCTCCGGCGTGGTGAGCTTGAAAGAGTCGGAAAAGTACCGCGAACGCGCTTTAACAAGACCGTTACACCACACCGCGTTTTCAGCGCATCCAGCCTCCCCTTAAAGGAGGTCAAAGCGGTCAAGGACGCGGTACCTGGAGCTACCGTGAACGATGTAGCGCTTGCGATCGTGGGCGGTGCTATGCGCGCCTATCTCAAAAAACACGGTGAATTGCCCAAGGAACCGATGGTCGCAATGGCGCCCATCAATGTTCGCGATACCTCGGAAAAAGGTACCGGCGGCAATGTGGTCTCGGCCATGGCGGTCCGTGTAGGCAGTCATATTGCCGACGCAAAGAAGCGCCTTGAAGCTGTGAAGGGCGGTACTAACTCGGCCAAGGCCCTGAACAATGCAATCGGCGCCAAAGCGATGACCGACTACACGCAGTTCATACCGTCTACTCTGACGGCGCAAGCGGCTCGCCTTGCCAGCCGCTGGGGCCTAGCAAATCAGATGAACCCGATATACAACTGTGTTGTTACCAATGTGCCTGGCCCGCAAATACCCCTCTACAATACCGGTGCGCGCATGGTCTCTTACTTCGGTACCGGCCCGGTGGCCGACGGTTTGGGTTTGTTTCATGTCATTAGCAGCTACTGCGGTGAATTTTCGATCTCGGCTACTAGCTGCCGAGAAATGATGCCGGATCCAAGCTTTTATCAGGAGTGCCTCTACGAAAGCTTTGCGGAACTTAAAAAGGCAACCATCGGCAAAACGCCAGCTAAGGCCAAGAAAAAAGCACGGGGCGGAAAATCCGCGACCAAAAACAAGAGTAAAGTAGCTCGCCGCGCCCCTCCCAGGGCGAAGGCTCGCCGCAACGTGCGACCTAAATCCGCAGCAGCAGCCTAAAAAGTGGATCCGTCTTAGCCGCATTCAACCGCAAATATTCTCGACTGCAAGCTCTAGGTAACGATCAGCCGCGTAGATAGGCACAGCTAACGACACCTAAGGGCGGCCTATTCAGCACTAGCCGTGGGTAGTCGCTTAGCGCTTTTGGTTTGCGGCGTCCTAGCAACTGACCAAGACAACAAACAGGTAATACTTTGTTCGCATCACTTCATCAGGATTGGCTCGCCAACGCGCGAAATGATCTGCTCGCCGGTCTCGTAGTCGCCCTTGCGCTAATACCCGAAGCAATCGCGTTTTCCATTATTGCGGGAGTAGACCCCAAGGTTGGTCTTTACGCCTCGTTCTGCATTGCGACGGTCATTGCGTTTGCCGGCGGTCGACCCGGAATGATCTCAGCCGCAACCGGTGCGATGGCTTTGGTGATGGTGACTCTGGTCAAAGAGCATGGACTACAGTATCTGCTGGCGGCGACCTTGCTTACGGGTGTGTTGCAAATCCTTGCGGGCTACATCCGCCTGGGGAGTTTGATGCGTTTTGTTTCACGTTCCGTTGTGACCGGGTTCGTGAACGCACTCGCCATATTAATTTTCATGGCTCAGTTGCCGGAACTCATCGACGTAACCTGGCACGTTTACACTATGACCGTTGCGGGGCTTGCCATTATTTATGGCCTTCCTTACGTGACGCGAGCTGTGCCATCGCCTCTCGTTACCATCGTCGTTCTCACTGCGGTGGCCATTTTTATGGACCTCGATATTCGTCGCGTCGGAGATATGGGCGAACTACCAGATAGCCTACCGATATTCCTGCTGCCGGATGTGCCGTTTAATTTAGAAACCCTCCGCATTATTTTCCCTTTTGCGCTGACGCTCATGGTAGTTGGTCTACTGGAATCCTTAATGACCGCAACCATCGTTGATGACCTCACCGATACGAAGAGCGATAAAAATCGCGAGTGCATCGGTCAAGGAATTGCAAACATCGCCAGCGGTTGCGTTGGGGGCATGGCGGGCTGCGCGATGATTGGCCAGTCGGTGATTAATGTGAAATCCGGAGGCCGAGGGCGTCTGTCGACGCTTGCGGCGGGCCTGTTCCTTCTGCTGATGGTGGTGTTCCTCGGTGACTGGGTTAGCCAGATACCTATGGCTGCACTCGTCGCGGTGATGATTATGGTCTCGATTGGCACCTTTAACTGGTCTTCAATACGAGACCTTCGCGACCACCCGAAGAGTTCCAGCGTAGTGATGCTGGCCACGGTGGCGGTGACCGTTGCGACCCACGACCTCGCTCGCGGCGTGCTTACCGGTGTCTTGCTGTCGGGCTTTTTCTTCGCGCACAAAGTAGGACAGATTTTGTTTGTGCGATCGCTAGTCGACGACGACGGGCGATCGCGTACCTACCGGGTCTCCGGCCAGGTTTTTTTCGCCAGTGCCGATCGCTTTATCGCTGCCTTTGACTATCGAGAGGTCATCGAGCGGGTTTGCATCGATGTGAGTCGCGCCCACTTTTGGGACATCACGGCTATCAGCGCCCTCGACAAAGTTATTCTCAAATTCCGCCGTGAAGGAACAGAGGTCGAAGTGGTTGGCCTCAACGAGGCCAGCGCGACCATGGTTGACCGTTTCGCTGTCCACGATAAAAAGGGCAGTGAAGACCTGCTGCTCGGACACTAGCGCATGAAACTGCCCTCAGAGAAAGTCCTCGCTTGCGTCGACCAGTCCAACTACGCCAACCATGTAGCAGACTATGCCGCCTGGGCCGCCGCGCGAATCGGTACTGGCCTTGAGCTTTTGCACATCATCGATCGCAGCGAAACTCTCCCCTCCGGCGAGGACCACAGCGGAGCGATCGGCTTTGATGCGCAGGAAAACCTGCTTTCGAAGCTCACCTCCGAAGACGAAACGCGCATGCGCAGCTTACGCGAGCAAGGCCGAGTCTTTCTGAGTCGCCTGCGAGAGCGGGCTAAGCACGCTGGAGCGACTGAGGTCGATGTACGACAACGTTATGGCGAACTTGTGGACACTCTTCACGAGCAGGAAGACGGGGTGCAATTAATCGTCCTGGGTCGACGCGGTCGTTCCGCCGAAGCCACCAGCCGCGACTTGGGCCGCAATGTGGAGTCCGTTGTGCGCGCATTGCAGAAACCAATCCTCACCGTCACCGAAGGCTTCAGTGAACCACAAAAAGTGATGCTTGCCTTCGACGGCAGCGCCGTGACCCGACGGGGTGTGGAAATGATCGCGAGCAGTAAGCTGTTCCCCGGATTGCCGATAGTGCTGCTGATGTCGGGAAAGGTCAGTGCGGACGGTTCGAACAAACTCGCCTGGGCGGAGAGGACGCTTTCCCGAGCGGGCTATGACGTTAACGCCAACATGATTCCCGGTGATGCCGAGTCGGTCATCGCCACCACCGTACAGAAGGAATCCATCGATCTGCTCATTATGGGTGCCTTCGGCCACTCGCCACTGCGTTCGCTTTTCTTTGGCAGCAAAACGGCGGACCTATTGCGTTCTTCCAGTATTCCGACCTTGCTCTTGCGGTAACCGACCTGGTTAGACATATCGCCTTTTACACATTCAGCCACACGGATCGCTGTTGATCTGGCAACACTGCCCTAATGCTTCTAAAGTGGCGACGATGACCAGCCAAACAGCAACCGAAACGCCCGCCGTTCAACAGCCCTCTCTGATTTCGGAACAGTCACCACCGAGCCCCGCATTAGCCGCCCTGGAACAGGTGTTCGGCTACACGGCGTTTCGACCACCGCAGGGCGAGATCGTCGATTGCCTCCTGCGGGGTGAGGACGCTCTCGTGATTATGCCAACCGGCGGCGGCAAATCGCTCTGCTATCAACTCCCTGCGTTGCTCCGGGATGGCTGCGCGATTGTCGTATCGCCGCTGATTGCGCTGATGCAGGACCAGGTTGAAGCGCTGCAACAGCTGGGCGTCCGAGCGGCCTACCTGAATTCAAGCCTGTTGCCACAGCAGGCGGATGCGATCGAACACGAATGGCTGCACGATCGCCTGGACCTTTTGTACATCGCCCCCGAGCGCTTGCTTCAGCCTCGTACCCTCAGCCTGCTCGAACAGGTTACCCCCGCCCTATTCGCCATCGATGAAGCCCATTGCGTATCGCAGTGGGGACATGACTTTCGGGAAGACTACCTTCTGCTCAGTGAGCTGCACGAGCGCTTTCCCACCATACCCCGCATAGCGCTAACCGCCACCGCCGACGAGCGCACGCGAAAGGAGATTGCCCAGCGCCTGCAGCTTGAAGCCACACGACACTTTGTTGCCAGTTTCGACCGGCCTAATATCTGCTACCGAATCGCGTTGAAGGACAATCCCCGCGCCCAGCTCCTGAAGTTTTTGCGTAACGAGCATGCGAATGATGCGGGCATCGTTTACTGCCTGTCGCGTAAACGGGTAGAAGAAACAGCCCAGTGGCTGAAGGACCAGGGCTTTGACGCCCTGCCCTACCATGCGGGGCTCAGAAGTGAACAGCGAGAGGCGCACCAACGACGCTTTCTCCGGGAAGATGGCGTCATCATTGTCGCGACCATTGCCTTCGGCATGGGCATCGACAAACCAGACGTGCGATTCGTCGCTCACCTTGATCTCCCCAAAACCGTCGAAGCCTATTACCAGGAAACGGGCCGCGCCGGACGCGATGGACAAGCCGCCGATGCCTGGATGGTCTACGGTCTGCAAGACGTCATCATGCTTCGCCAGATGCTGCAGCAATCTCAGGGCAGCGAAGACTACAAGCGAGAAGAGCAAAACCGGCTCAACGCACTGCTCGGCCTTTGCGAGATCACCACCTGTCGACGGCTGGCGTTGCTGGGCTACTTTGGTGAAGAGCGGGAAACACCGTGCGGGAACTGCGATAACTGCATTACCCCGGTCAGCACCTGGGATGGCACCGAGGCATCGAAAATGGCGCTCTCGGCCGTGTATCGCACCGACCAGCGTTTTGGCGTAAACCACCTGATCGATGTGCTGCGCGGCACGGAAAACGACAAGATCTTCACCAACAACCATCACTACCTGCCCACCTTCGGCGTGGGGAAAGAACTCAGCGTTAAGCAATGGCGATCGGTTTTTCGGCAACTGGTTGCCAGGGGCTATCTCAGCGTCGACATGGACCGCTTTGGCGCAGTGGTTTTGCAACCGGCCGCTCGCGGCGTCCTGCGCGGCGAAGTCGAGATCGCCCTGCGTCAAGACCCGAAATCCAGCAGCGCTAAACGCACCACCAAAACCGCCTTGCCCGAACACATCGACGTAACGCTCTGGGAAGCACTGCGCGAATGCCGCCGCCAGCTGGCAGAGGAACAGGGTATTCCCCCGTACGTCGTATTCCACGATCGCACGCTTCAGCAAATGTGTGATCTACGGCCTAAAACCGTTGCGGAATTTGCAGAGCTGTCTGGTGTTGGGGAGCGAAAGTGTGAGAAATATGCGGAGGCGTTCTTAGAGGTTGTGCGAGAAAACGAGTGAAGAATGCCTGATTGGATTGGCGAAACCGCGCCGCTGATTAAACGGTGCGATGATCCACACGATCACCTATAATCGCGCTCCCCGCAAAGCACCACCCTCACAGGGCCCATAGCTCAGTTGGTTAGAGCAGTCGACTCATAATCGATTGGTCGTAGGTTCAAGTCCTACTGGGCCCACCAATTAATCTTCGTTTTGAGATACGTCGCGGAGCGATCCGCTTACGTATTTGTGAATGATGCTTGAAACCAACGTCTGATAAGGAATGCCTTCTTGCGATGCTTTGGACTGCACTGCGAGCAGATCCCGGTTGGAAATCCGGATATTGATTCGCTTGTCTTTCTTGAAGGTGTTGCCTGCTATTAGTTCGAGTTCGGCACGACGCTGATCGCTGAGTTCGGACATAAAGTCGCCGCGCTCAACGGCTTTGAGCAATTCTCGCTCTTCTTTAGGCAACTTCGATTTGCTCATTTCGCCTCTCCCAAATACAACTTTGTGAACTTTCGGCTCGGAATAATCGTTTTCAGAAATATCTGATCCGCATCCTCAACGTACGGCACCAAATACACGTATTCCTCAATTGCGACCACAAACATTCGCTGATTCGGATACCCCGCCGCGTTCGGGTGGACGATATCATTAAGAAGGCCACCCGCTTGAATAAAAAACACAGCCTCCTCAAAGGAAACCCCGCGATCCTGAATTAGCCGCTGGTTTTTCTCTGCGCTCCAATTAAAGACCTTCACGTGCCAAAGGATAGCGCCTTAATGTGTGCGTTTTGTCATCAATTTCAAGCTCCCGAAGGAGCCTGCGCTGATGACTTTGAGATCATGCGATCTTTAACCCTCGAATTCGGGCTGCTGCCCGTAAAAGAGATGCGCGCAAGCATCAAGAACAAGCGTACTCAAAAATACCGAAGCCACCACATGAGTTAGCTGGTCACACTTTGCTGAGATTGGTGAATTGTCACAATGATTCCCAAGCCCCCAGGGACGAGGGCGGTCTGGTGACACTGCGTATTTTTGACAGCCTGAAGCCGGTGATTGCGGCCATCAACGGAGTGGCGGTCGGTGTAGGCGCCACATCGATTCGCTCGCAGGAGGATGTGTCGAAGCGGAGTTGGATACCCACGGGACCTTTCCGGCTTTTTCGGTACTCCGATATCTGGAAGGCCGACTACTCAGCAAAACCAAGAAAGGTTGCCGCTTCATCCACGCTTTTGCGTTCCGACACCACAGCGTTCGCCGGGAAACTGTCGTCCGGCCAGCCGAGCGCAACCGCTTTCATGATGACCTGGTCTTCGGCAATACCGGCGTGTTCGCGAACTACCGGTGACTGCATGATGCCCTGGCTGTTAATGACGGCCCCGAGGCCTCGCGACCACGCCGCATTCACCAACGCGGTTGTCACTGCACCGCAGTCAAAGGCGGTGTCGTCACTCTCTGCCAATACACGATCATAGGTGATAATTACGCACACCGGCGCATCAAACTGCCTGAAGCCGCGCATTACCCAGTCCTGTCGACCCTCTGTATCTTCTCGCGCAATGCCCATGGCCGCGAACAACTGTTTGGCGACTCCGACCTGGCGATCGCGATGTTGTCCGGTAAATGGCTGACCGATGCGAAATTCGCGGGAGTGTGGAATACCAGCGAGATTGCGTTCGGTATTGCCGGCGCGAATGCGGTCAAGCACGTCGCCGGTGACAACCGTAAAATTCCACGGTTGCGTGTTCATTGACGACGGAGAGCGCATAGCCAGCGCGAGTACCTCCTTGATCAGCGCTTTGGGCACTGGCTTTGGTTGGTAGCCTCGAATGCTTCTACGGCCAAGAACGACTTCATCAAATTCCACAGTGAACCTCGTTGTGTTTGGGAAAGTTGAGACAGTAAGCGCGCTCCACATTGGGAAACATCAATCGCGCTCGGTCTTGCGGGCTGCGTCGATCAGCATGGGTCGGATTTTCGCGGCGCTATTGTAGCGAGGTCCTTCCTTTAAGCAGAAGTCTGGATTTTCGAATTAGCGTGACAGTCTGAACTTCCCTCACTAAATCGGACACGTTAATTAAGCGGCGTTCATCATCTCATAGGCCAATGGTGGCTCGTACCCCAGATAGGAATGACGCCTTTTCCGGTTGTAGAACAATTCAATGTAGCGGAACAGTGCTTGCTTGGCTTCTTCCCTGGTCTCGAATATTCCATCATGGGTGAGCTCCTCCTTCAGCGTGTGGAAGAAACTTTCCGCCACCGCATTGTCATGGCATTCACCTTTCCGACTCATGCTCGCAACCAAGCCATACCTGGCTAGATCTTGTCGGTAGATCGCCGCCAAATATTGAGCCCCTTGATCCGAATGGACTAAAGCGCCTCTTACGCCGCTTCGTTGCTGTACCGCCATGTCCAAAGCGTCTCTGACAATATGAGCTGTGAGCCGCTGACGCATTGACCACCCCACCACAGCCCTTGAGTAGAGATCCAGCACCACCGCCAGGTACAACCAGCCCTGGCGAGTCTCAATAAAGGTGATGTCTGATACCCACTTCTGATTAGGGGCCGAGGCGTAGAACTGGCGGCTCAGACGATTAGGTTCGGGCGATTGATGTTCTCGGTGACGCCGACACCGTCGATGACGATTGGATCGCTCTGCTCGGATATCGTGTGCCCGCATAAGGCGCTCCACCCGGCTGCGGCTCGCTGCATAACCTCGATGAAGCAACTCAACGTGCATGCGCGGCGAACCATAGCTGCGATAGACCTCACCGTGAATCTGGCGGATCTCTTTAATCAGCTCCGTATTGGCTTGATCACGGGCACTGGGCTTCCGTTTTAGCCAATCCTAGTAACCACTGCGCGAAACGCCCAAAACTGAGCACAGACGCAGCAAGGGGTACTGCGATCTTTGCTGGCGAATAAAGGCGTACTTCGCTATAGGTCGCGCGCGAAGTACGCTGCCGCCTTTTTTAGGATCTCGACCTCCTCTTGAAGGCGTTTGTTCTCGGCTCTGAGCTTTGCAAGTTCAGCGTCGGTGCGGGGTTTTGGTCCAGGATTGTTGAGAAACGCATGCTCTCCTTTCTCCTCCAGATCCTTTTGCCATCTGTAGAGTAGGACCCGGCGAACGCCGAGCTCCCTGGCGAGTTGTTCTGCGGGGATCTCACCCGCTTCTAGCTGTCTGACAGCTTCAATTTTGAAGGCTTTGCTGTAAGTCTTTCGTTTGGTCATCGGTCACTCCGTGCGTAGGATTGTCTCCTAGATGAAATGTCCGATCTATCGAGGGAAGTTCAGTTTGCTCAACTGTCAGTGGCCTTATGCGCACTTATGAGCTTCTGAATTGAGTGAACTGTCACCGAGAATCGCGGAACTGTCACCGAGAATCTGCGCAACCGGTAAGCTGACGTTCGTGATCTCGAGGGCGGGATGACGCTACCCGACCCAAAGCGGTCACTTACTATATAGTTGTGGTCCTGTTTCTTGGGGCGCCGGAGCACAATGAAAATAACAGTCAAAACGAAAATGGCTGCCTGGTGGTGTGCGGCGTGTCTTCTGAGTATCTCTACCCCTGCGTTGGCCCAGATAGATCCGACGCTAGCCAAGGTGCGAGCGACAGGGGTCGCCTCGTTAAACGCGAGTCGAGAAGTCTTCTACTCACCTGGGCAGCAGGAACGTGCTGAGAGCCTCGCCGTGCTTCTGCATGAAGTCGACGCCTATTTGTCGGAACAACTCGGCGTTCAAGCTGAGTTCAGCGTGGCTGTACTTGATGAAGCTGAGTGGGCGGAGATCGAGCCGTTCCCATACGGATTGCCGTACGTATCGCTTGAAGCTCCTTGGGTCTTAGTCTTGCCGGCTTCCCCAGAATTGAGTGTATTGTTCCCTGACTTCGTCGAGCTGTTGGGGAGCGTCCGGGCTGCGGACATGGTCGACAACATCGCGTTTCACGAATTGGGGCACGTTTATACCTCTGCGTTTGTGTACCCAGAGGACCTAGCAGGTGCGCCTCCGGTTCGTTGGCTTGACGAATTCCTGGCCACATACTTTGCGTACGCGTTCCTCGTATCTGTGGCGCCGGAACGGGCAGAGATTTGGAATGCGTTCGTGAGTGCCACAATCTCTGGTCCTCGGCCCCGCTTCACGTCCCTAGCCGATTTCGAAGCTGAGTACTATGGGTACCTTGGCTCGCCAGAGGGAACGGCCAATTACGGATGGTACCAAGCCGTGTTCGCCCAACATGCCGCTCTTATATATGGCCGCTCTGGTCTGAACTTCCTCCGGAAGTTGAGGCTCAGCCTTCGTGCGGCACCTGCTTCAGAGTGGTCGACACAATCCGCAGTTGAAGTACTAGAGGCGCTCGCACCAGGGACCCACGCGTGGGCTGAGAGACTGGGACGTCCGAACGAGGGCGCCAAGTAAGCGTTTGCTGCGGTCGCCTAGCAGGCGCGTGATGCAGTAATGAATTACACGCGTTTGACACCGAAGGAAATCCGATTCCACCCCTGGAACGGGCAGACTGTTACGTCGTGAGACGGGTCTCTGGAGAATGTAGAAATGTCTCTAGTTATGGAAATGAGCGCAGTGTCGATCTAAGTTGCTCCCGAGCAAATGCCAATGGCAGTGAGCAGCGGTATCGGCGGCCGCTCCCTAGCCGATGTCGGCGATCATCAAGCTTAGCCCCGAACGTCCGCTAAGGAGAGAACTCGATCAAGATTGACTCTCTATGTCAGTCCACATCTGGGCGATTACACCTATTCACGACGCTACTTTCACATCGCTGCATTAACTTCGCTGCGTTTGCGCCTCAAGAGAGTTGACGTAGTTCAGTTCCTACGTCTAGCCGTCTCCGTAAGCGATAACTCCTCGAAATACCTGGATTTTTTGTTGTTTTGTAAATAAACCTGACAAATTAGCCAGGTTTTAAGATCAAAACCGTCTAAAAATTTTACAGATTCTCATTTCCTTTTCGTCGTGCCTGTGTTTTTTTAATAGGACCTAGGCGGCAGGGCCTGTGAGGCATCCCCTCATCTGTCCCGTCTGCCGGGTTGCTGTGTCTGCGAAAAACGCCAATTCCCATCAGAGGAGCCAGCAATGACTGACGAGACCAATGGAGTAACAACAAACGCGTTGACGACGGCAAATCCGTCCAACATCACTAATCAACTAAACAGTACTTCTGTGGGTGGAAGTACAACCGGAGGAGTAAGCGCCCTCAACAACATTACCCCCAAAGTGACGTCCCAATCGGCGGGTCAACCGACGCCGGTTGAGATTGATATTCACGATGACACGCCGGGGCCGGGTAATAGCGCGAGCCGAGATTTCTTTGATCAACTGGGCACGGTCACCGGCACCGGCCAGAACATCACGGGCACCGCAGCCGGTGAGTTCCTATCGGGCGAAGTCACCAGCGCCAGCGGCGGTCTGCCCGGCGCCCTGTCGTTCTACAGTTTTGCCAACAACAGCAGTGGCAGCTTTGCCGATCTGCGCGGAGGCCCCAGCGTCACCGCTTATGTCGACAGCGGCCAGACCGCCACGGTGTCCGCAACGCTACGAGCGGGCCCGGATGGTTCCGCGAATGCCGCCCTTGAGTTCAATGGCGAAGATACCTTCGCGTACCTGCAGCACAATCCTGCCTGGGAGATCAGCCAGGGCACGATCGCTCTGTGGATTCAACCGGATGATCTTTCCGATGACGGCATCATTTTGTCGAAGGATCTAAAGGGCTCCGGCGACGGCGGACATTTCCGCCTCGGGCATGAGGAAGACGGCACGATTTTCCTGCGCGTCGCCAATGGAGACGGCTCGGGCAATCGCGCCTGGGAGAGTTCCATCCCCTACCTTGAAGAAGGTCAGTGGACACATCTCGCGGTGTCCTTCTCCGCCGACGGCGGTGTCGTTGTCTATGTCGATGGCGTCGCGGTACCGGATGAGGGCTGGATTCGCGAGGAAGGCAATGAGGATCTGCCCAGCCTGCAGTCGGAGGCCTACCTGCTTGCGAATCGAGAGCCCTGGATTTTGGGTGCGGACACATCCCGTACGGAGAACACGGACAGCCCCAACGCCTTTGCGGCGGAGCACGATAACCTACGCGATGCCTTCGATGGCGCGATCGCCGACTTCGGCATCTGGGGCGGCGATACGGCCGATGAGGTGCTGACGGCAGAACAGGTCTTTGAACTGGCGACCAACGGACCGGGCAGCGCCTTGACCGGCGCCGCGGGTCCCCAGCCCATGATCGCAGCCGACGATGTGATCGACGGTGCGGGCGGTAACGATACGATTGTCGGTGCGGCCGGCGACGACACGCTGCGCGGCGGTGCCGGTCACGACGACCTTGAAGGTGGCTACGGCGATGATCTGCTCGAGGGGGGCGCCGGCGACGACGTGCTTGAGGGCGGTCGCGGTTCGGACCTGCTGCTCGGCGGTGATGGCGATGACGTACTCATCAGCCGTTCCGACGGCGGCGAACAGCGAATCGGTCAGGTCGCGATTGGCCAGCCCAGCCGACCGGATCCGGACGGCGAGGTGAACCCGAATCGG
>JBCBZV010000060.1:0-24829 GCA_039815155.1 Pseudomonadota bacterium | reverse complement strand
CTTCGGGTCTAGCCTGCTAACGGAGCGCGAAACGCAGGTTATCAACTTGGTACTTCATGGACACAGCACAAAGTCCGTCGCCGCGCGCTTGGGAATTTCGGTAGAGACCGTAAAGCTACATCGCAAGCATGCCTACGCAAAGCTCGAAATTAATTCGCAGGCAGAACTCTTCTACCTATTCCTCGATTCGCTAATGAGTGCGACAGATTACGAAGGTGGAGATACTCTTATCCCCTACCTGCAAAAACCGCAGCGATGAACCCAGCTGATCCGGTCGGGGCTGTCTGCCTAATACCCACGGGCCTGGTCTTCACCCTTGCGCTCTGGACTCATCGTCCAATCGAATCCCTTTTAAGCGGTGTGATCCTCGGACTGCTCATGCTGAATGGTCTAAGCTTCGTGCCCGCGTTGGCGGAGGTGTCGCTGGCGGTATTGACAGATCCGGACGTGGCTTGGGTGATTCTTGTATGCGGCTTGATGGGCAGTCTAATTGCGCTCCTCTTGCGCATCGGCGCTGCGCGATCATTTACCGAATCCGTGAGTGCGCGAGTCAGCGACGCACGCGGCTCGCTGATGGCAACCTGGGTACTCGGGATCGCACTGTTTGTCGATGACTACCTAAACTCGATGGCTGCCGGCGCGGCAATGCGAGATGTAACTGACAAGTTTAAGGTGGCTCGGGAACGACTTGCCTATGTCATCGACTCCACCGCCGCGCCCATCAGCGTGATTATTCCGTTCTCGACCTGGGGGGCTTTTTTTGCCGGGTTGATTGTTGCTAATGATCTTGCCGCAGAAGGAGAAGGGCTCGGAACCTACATCGCTGCTATTCCCTACATGTTTTACCCCTGGGTCGCTGTGGCGCTTGTCCCGATGGTGATTTACGGACTGATCCCATCCTGGGGTGGTATGAAAGCGGCGGACGCTCGTGCAGCCACCAGCGGAGAATGTGTTCCCCCGGAAGCGCATTACATCGACGAGGCCAATCGGGCTTTGGAACCGAAAGCGGGGACAAGTGCGGGCTTTGGCTTTTTCGTGCTACCGATGGCCAGCTTAGTGGTTGTGACCGTGTATGCGGACAACGACTTCCTGGTGGGCGTATACGTTGCCCTAGGTGCAACCGCGGCGGTGATTCTGTTGCGACGCCTCCTGAATCTGCGCGAAACCACCGATTCGATACTGGAAGGGTTCAAGACGATGCTCGAACCGCTAACGGTGCTGGTGGCAGCGTTTATGCTCAAAGAGGTGAACGATGCGCTCGGTTTGGCCAGTTACATCGTGGACGGGCTTAGCCCCGTACTCAGCGCTGAATTACTGCCCGCAGCCATGTTCGTAACGCTTGCTGCGGTATCGTTTTTTACCGGATCAAATTGGGGCGTGTTTGTTATCGCGCTCCCCATTGTGGCTACCTTAGGACGTGAGCTTGGCGCCGATATGACCCTCTTAATCGGTGCAACCTTATCCGCGAGCACCTTTGGCAGCCATGCTTGTTTTTACTCGGATGCCACCGTACTCACAGCGCAGGCAACCGGCTGTACGCCGTTTCAGCACGCCTGGACACAACTGCCTTACGCACTTTTTGCGGCGGCCCTATCACTCGTTGGGTATTTGCTCATCGGTCACCTTTGATCGAGCAATCTAGCTACCTATCGATGCTTCAAAAAACCCTTCGTTTCTTTAAGGAGATATTTGATGAATAAACTTGAATCGATGTTCGGAATTTTCGCACTTATTCTTTTTGTTGGCGTTCAGAGCGCCCAAGCGGACGGACACAAAACGGCCCACAAACCGGCAAAAATGAGCAAGTCGGACATAGCGGGAGATATCTTCTCCAGTCCAGACACTAGCGTAAGTGAAGACGGCTCTGTGCTGGATATCACCTCGCTCATGGCGAGCGATGGCAAGTTTGCGTCAGGCATGTACAAGGCGGGACCTTCGCGCGCCGAAATCTCAGAGCCTTACGGCGTCGACGAGTTCATGTTTTTCCTGGAAGGTGGCGTGACGCTGACCTCGGCGGACGGCAGCAAAATTGAGTTTGGTCCCGGTGAGGCTGTGACTATTCCAAAAGAGTGGACGGGTATCTGGGAAACGGACGGCTACCAAAAAATCTGGGTGATTTACTCGCACGACGGATCCGGTTTGTAATCAAGCCTCTCTGCATTTGGTCCTTGTTTGCTGCTCGCCTTGGCCAGTGACAAAAGTCGACGTTCGACCGTGCTAGCGCTTCCTGCCGAAGGTAGAACGATCCTAAAGATCGCTCTACCGCTTACTACCGCCTACGTCGCCGAGATGGGAATGGTGATCACCGATATGATCATCGTGGGCCGACTCGGCAGCGCCGAACTAGCGGCGGTTGGACTCGCCGGAGATCTGTTCTACGTGATCCTCCTTGCGGGTATGGGAATTATTTCGATTGTCGGCGTTTTAGCCGCACAAAGCCTGGGCGCCGGGGATCGGCAAGGCGTAGTGGCTGCGGGCGAGCAGGGCATGATCGCTGCGCTGCTTACGAGCGTGCCCATTATGATCGTGGTGTGGTTCTTTGGTCCTGCATTGTCCTACGCGAATCAGGACCCGGAAGTCGTCGAGCTTGTCGATGCCTATGCGCGCATGCTTGTGTGGGGGACCTTCCCCGCACTCGGTTTCACCGTACTGCGTAACTATATAACCGCCCTCGAACGCTCAGCGATCATCGGCTGGATCACGGTCGTTGCGGTGGCTCTCAACCTGCTTCTGAACTACACGCTGGTGTACGGACGCTTCGGCTTTCCACCACTCGGGGTCGCGGGAGCCGGAATCGGAACCAGCCTGGTAAATCTTGCAATGTTTGCGGCCATGGCTTTTTATCTGAAACGTTCCGCTGCTTTCGATGCTTACCGAATCCGCCTGCTGCCGCTGCGCGCGGATCGGGCAGCGCTAGGGGAATTGCTGAAGCTCGGCGGTCCGGTTGCCATGACCCAGATTCTCAACGGTGGCATGTTTTCTGCCGCAGCGGTGTGTGTAGGCATGATCAGCGCTGCGACGCTAGCGGCCCAACAAATTGTTTATTCGGTCATCTACCTCGCGCTCAGCGCTGCCGCTGGCTTTGCTGATGCGGTGCGCGTACGCGTTGCCTACGGGGTCGGCCGTAAGGACCCGGCGGCAGTAGCGAACTCCGCTCGTCTAGGAACTCTAATGGCAGCGGCAGCCAGCCTGCTTGCGGCGCTCGTGCTGTGGATTTGGCCCGAGGCGCTCGTACGGGTTTTCTTATCTACCAGCGAAGACGTCGGTGCGAGCGGCGCCGGAAATGCGGCCGCTCTGGCTATCGCTGTCACCTTAAGTGCGGTCGCAGGGCTGTTCTTGTTCTTTGACGGCACCCAGCTTGTAATCGCAAACGCGGTTCGAGGGCTAAGGGATACACAAGCGCCGCTGCTGATCTCACTGCTTGGGTATTGGCTCGTCGGGCTGGGCTCTGGCCTAGTTTTTTGCTTCACCCTTGATTGGGGTGCGTTGGGATTATGGATCGGTTTGGTGCTGGGCGTAATCCTCTGTAATTTTCTTCTCCTGCAGCGCTTCAGAACGACGCTAGGTCGAGTCACGGTCGCTCTCTCCTAGTGAGAAGGCCGCTGGCAGACAAACGTCTACCTCGACTCTTGGGTTTCAAAGGGATCAAAAAGCGGTTGCTCGCAACACCTTTGGGGTAATTGTTCGACTAAGACCCTGTGACACACTGCAGAACTCCCAGCGTACCAACTCCGACTAAGCTCAGCTAAGTGGCCTCGGCGGCGATGGCAGCCAGTTATTAGAGCTCCTATATAGCCAGAAACTGCGGCCTTGAAGACAATTGCTGCGACGCGAAGGCCGCAAAAAATAGGAGCACAAAATGACAAGTAGCCTCGACACAAAAAGTCTTGCGCCCAAGCATCTGGATACGAAAAGTTTGCAAGCGCTCGATCGCGCGCATCACTTACACCCCTTCACAGACTTCCACGACTACGCGGAACAAGGCGGGCGAATCTTTCAGCGTGCGGAAGGTGTGCATATCTATGACAGCGACGGCCATGCGATGTACGACGGTATGTCCGGTCTCTGGTGCTGCAACCTCGGTTACAGCCAAGACGCGATCAAGCGTGCTGTCTTTGCGCAGATGCAAGAGCTGCCCTATTACAACAACTTTTTTAAATGCGCGAATCAGCCCTCTGTCGAGCTGGCCGCCAGACTGGTAAAAGTCGCACCGGAAGGCTTCAACCACGTGTTCTTTACGAACTCCGGATCCGAGGCGAATGACACCAATATTCGTTTCGTACACCGCTATTACGATCTCATCGGCAAACCCGACAAGAAGCTAATCATTAGCCGGAACAATGCCTATCACGGCAGTACGATAGCGGCAGCTTCTCTGGGCGGTATGAAGGCCATGCACGAGCAGGCGATTGGCTTGAGTTATGTGCATCATATAAACCAACCTCACTGGTTTGAACTCGCGGGAGATGAAGACCCAGACGAGTTCGGCATTAAGGTCGCGCGCGAACTCGAAACGAAAATTGACGAGCTTGGAGAAGACAAGGTCGCCGCGTTTATCGCCGAGCCGATTCAAGGTGCTGGCGGCGTTATCGTCCCACCGGAAAGCTACTGGCCAGAAGTTCAGCGCATCTGCGACGAACGCGACATTCTCCTCATTGCCGATGAGGTGATTTGCGGATTTGGACGTACCGGCGAATGGTGGGGCTCACAGACCTATAAGTTAAAACCTGACCTCATAACCTTCGCTAAAGCCGTCACCAATGGCTACATGCCCCTGGGCGGCGTGCTCCTGTCCGAAGGCATTGCGGAGGTGTTGATGGCGGGGGGCGGCGAATTTGCTCACGGTCTCACCTACTCGGGTCACCCCGCTTCCTGTGCTGCGGGCTTGGCGACGCTTAGTATTATCGAGCAAGAGAACATCGTTGAGCGCGCTGCGAACGAACTAGCGCCTTACTTTCAAAGTCGCCTCGAGTCTTTGAAGGATCATCCAATCGTGGGCCAGATTCGTGGCAAGGGCTGTTTTGCCGCGGTAGAGCTTGTGCGCGACAAACAAACGCGGGAAAGACTCGCGCCTGAATCCAGTGCCGCTGTGTTCTGTCGTGACACAGCCAACGCCAATGGCCTTATGGTTCGACAGACAGGAGATGCGATGATCATGGCGCCTCCTCTGATCAGCGATCTTTCCCACATAGATTACCTAATCGAAAAACTTACCGTGGCGCTAGATACAACAGCAGCCCATTACGGCGTAGCCTAGGAGCCGGTGAGTAATCCTATCGAACGCCCCAAAACGCTACGGCAGCGTGATGCCGTGCTCTTCACCGTCTCGGCGATACTCCTACCCGAGACCATAGCGAGTGTCGCAAGCACCGGAGCCTCGAGTATTTCCTGGTGGTTTTTGCTCGCCTTGTTTTTCATGGTCCCCGTGGCAATGATCAGCTCCGAACTCGGCTGTGCCTATCCCGAGCAGGGAGGAGTCTATGCCTGGGTCCGCGATGCGTTTGGGGGTCGCTGGGCATCGCGCGTTACTTGGTGCTACTGGAGTAATGTCTCCCTCTGGCTGGCCTCAATCTATGTGATCTTTGCGGGTATCGCTTCGCAGTTATTTGCTATTGAGCCGACGCTCAAACTCCAGCTATCCATCGCTATCGGGATTACCTGGTTAACCGTACTAACAAACATCGTCACTCTGGAATTTGGCAAGTGGGTTCCGAACGTTGGCGGAATGGTGAAAGCTTTGCTCTTTCTAGGAATCATTTTGGGCGCAGCGAACTACGTGTCTGAGAACGAAATGGCGAATCCGCTCAACCCGCAATCGCTTGCTCCAGAACTCAATGAAAGCCTCAAGTATTTGCCCGTGATCGTATACGGCATGCTCGGCTTTGAATTGGTCTGCGCAAGTTCGGACGAAATGAAGAATCCTCAGCGAGATGTTCCACGAGCCACTCTATATTCGGGCCTAATAGTCTTTGTATTGTACGTGGGCGCTACCGTCGCAATGCTAGCGGCGCAGCCTGCGGAGCAAATCAACCTGGTTGAAGGTTTGGTAGACACGCTGAGACTCTTTTTTGCCGACTTTACATTCGGGTCACTACTTGTGATGGCGCTTGGTCTCGGAACACTGTTTGCCTTGTTTTCGAGCGGCGTGTGCTGGGCCTTGGGGTCTAACCGGGCGGCGGCGGAAGCGGCATGCGAGGGCGAGCTTCCTGGTTGGTTTGCAACTGAGACTCGCGCCGCCGGAACGCCCATCGGGGCTGCGCTAATGATGGGGCTTATTACCACTGGCGCACTGCTGATCTACGGTTTAACCGCCGGCTCCAATGAAGATCTCTTTTGGGTGTTATTTGCCTTCTCGAGCGTCCTCTTTTTTTTGCCCTATTTAGGAATGGTGCTCGCTTTTTTTCGCTTGCGACTGCAAGACGCTGAGCATCCGCGACCCTATAGCGTTCCTGGTGGTCAGATCGGTGCGCTAGTGGCGGCTGGGTGCTGTGTCGTAGTACTCGCAACCGCGATCGTGCTGCTTATGTACACGCCAGGGACTGGTACCAACTGGTCCGTCATTATTGGCGTGCTCTGCTCTCTGATTGTCGGAGAAGTTCTCATTCGGATCGCCGAGCGCAATCGCCAGTTTGGAACTTAACCCGCCCTATCAAGTCTGAACTACTGTCATGTACGTAAAAGGTTTGAACACGCAATCTTGTGAACAGAGCAAATGAACGCATTCTTTAGTCGAGTTTGGAGTAGAGGCCTAAAACTGGGCTTCAGGTTTCGGCTTATTGGCGTGCTGCTTGTCAGCGGGTGCTTCTCGAATATCTCCGTAGCCGACGATTCAGCGCAGACCATGAGTCTGAGTTCCCAAGGCACGACGTTGGAACCTCTTCAACTCACAAAAGTGGGAGAGGCTCGTCTAAAGGTACTTTTGTGGTCCGTATACAACTCTCGGCTGTTTACAGAGAACGGCGAGTACGAAGACGGTGACCGCCCGCTGCGTCTGGAGATCGAATATCTGCGAGACATTAAGAGCGAAGCGTTGATAAAGCGTACCCGACAAGAGTGGGAAGCCATGGGTCGCGAGCATCCTCGCCAAGAGGATTGGTTAGGCACTCTGGCAAGCATATGGCCGGATATCGAAACCGATGACGTACTGACACTTGAACTACGGGAAGATAACGTCGCCTATTTCCTCCGCAATGGCGATCAGCTCGGTCAGATTGACGACCCCGCATTCGGTCAGCAGTTTATCGATATTTGGCTCTCTCAGGACTGCACCCGACCGGAGCTGCGGCTAACACTCCTAGGCCTAGACGGTTAGCCGCGTAGGGCTGTGCCTAAGTACAGTATCTGCACCCTATATACGCTCCTGATTAGTTTCATCGCCTGGTATGTGAATCGCGGATCACGGATCGCGGGTGCTACGGCATTTGCCTGACAAAGGCTAGGATCCACTAAGAGCAAAACCCAAAGACCTGATCGGTGAGATCTATGCGATGGGCTCTCACATGCCCCGGAAATTTCAGTGGGTCGCTAGCGTTTAACCGGTAGTGTGATCACTTAAGGATTGAGATATCGATCCAATTTTTCCGGTCCGCGCTCGGCAAAAAGGATCTCACTAGCCTCGCGCATTCCCGGTGCCGCGTCGATGTCAGATTCGCGCACAACCTGTTCGATCTTAGAGCGGCGACGCATAAAGTCCTCCATGCGAACGACCATCTCGCGCTTGGCGGTTAGCTCAATTTCACAGCGAGTGTACTCGGCGTGCTCAATGAGTAATTCGCCGCTACCTCGGTCTTCGCGTATGCGGTCAAGCAATTGGAACGCGGCCTCACCATAGCGCCGCCAAAAGCGCACGCTCAGCGGCTCAGAGGAACTTGGATCGGTCAGTGAGTCGAGTCCGAGCTGGGCGGCTTGCTCCATGAATCGTGCGCGTACCGTCGCCGGAGGCTCACCGTACCAATCCGCACTTCGACGAGGGATAGCGACACCGAGATCGGATACGCGATCGACAACTTCTTCGCCAACGTTTATGCAGTCAGTCAGCTTGCCTCCAAAAATACTGATTTGCGATTTCGTCGCGTTAACCTCGATTTCATGCTTGCGAGACAGCTGAACCCAATCGGCACTTCCCTGATTGCCAGTGACCGCGAGTGGCCGAACGCCCACGCGCTCGGCTATAACATCCTCGGGCTGAAAGGGTTCGCGCAAATCGAGCAGACGATTCACATTGCTGAGCACGAACTCTCGATCCTCGGCAGTGACACCCACCTCCGGTGCTTCAACGGGGGTGTCGGTAGTCCCAATACAAGTCTTCGGTCCCATCGGAATAAGAAAGAAAAGCCGTCCATCACTCGCGAAAAACGTCAGCACCCGTCGACTGTCGGTTACCCGGTCGACGATCAAATGTATTCCTTTCGAAAAAAGGTGGCGGTACTGAGTCTCGATACCAAGGCTGCGATTGAGCTGATCTGCCCACGGCCCACAGGCGTTGATGAGAATCTTGGCGCTTAGCTGCAGCGTTCGCCCCTGCTCTTGATCCCTGAGTTCGCATTGCCAGCCGGCCTCGCCATGTTCCGCCCGCTCAAGAGCAACATAGTTCGCCGCATCGCAGCCCATATCGAGAGCTCGTCTTATAAAGCCAAATACAAATCGCGCGTCATTGTCGTAGAGATAGCAATCCGAGTACTCGAGGCCACCGGCGGCTCGGGACGTATTGATCTCCGGTTCCTGACGCTCGATCGCAGCGGCAGACAGGTAGCGCGGTGCCTGCGTCTTGCAGCGGCCCATCAACCAGTAGAGAACGCTGCCTAGGAATACGAAAAAGGACCAGAAACGAAAGCCTTTTTGAATGGTCGTGAAGAAGCGAATCTCCTTAACCGTAGACGGGTAGGCCCGCATTAGCTCATTGCGTGAGCGACACAGTTTATTTACGAGGAGAAACTCGCGATTTTCTAAATATTTGATGCCACCCCAGGCAAGGTTGCTGGAGTTTGAGCTGACACCCGCAGCGAAGTCTCCACGATCAACCAGTGCAACCTTTGCTCCTTTACTTGCAAGCGCGGCGGCAGACACAGCGCCGTTGATTCCGCCTCCGACAACAAGGACATCATAAGTGCCCCCATCAAGGTGTTCTAAGTTGCGATCTCGAAGCGCCGTCGACACCGATAACCTCCCCCAAAAGCTCTGCGTGCCCGAAAATCCGTTATGCGCTTGCCACGGCTCGAGCGTACGTCTAAGACCTGGAAATTGGACAATTGAGACGGGCCGACGATACACAGGATTGCTGGACAGCACCCGGCTCAGCGACCACTATAGTGCATTGCTTAACTCCGAACTTCACCTAATGCTTCAAGAAAACACCGAAATCTATCGAGGGCTTCAGTACCCCTTTGGCCGTTCTGCCAAGTTGGGTATCGACGAGCATATCGAAATTGCCGATGGCATCTATTGGGTACGCTTTCCGATGCCCATGGCCCTGGACCACATAAATGTCTGGCTTCTAGAGGACGGCGACGGCTGGACGGTGGTCGATACAGGCTTGAATCTTGGAGACGCACGAGAGCAGTGGGAGGGCATCTTCGAAAGAGTGCTCAAGGGCCGCCCGATTCTTCGAGTCATTTGCACCCACATGCATCCCGACCATGTTGGTTTAGCCGGCTGGCTCTGCGAGCAATTCTCTTGCGAACTGTGGATGTCGCGCACGGAATATCTTTACTGCAGAATGCTTGTTGCCGATACGGGCCGCACGGCCCCCGATGAGGCGCTGGAGTTCTATCGGCGGGCGGGCTACAACGAGGAACAACTTGAGCGCTATAAAAAGCGCTTCGGATTCTTCGGTAAAGCCGTTTCCACACTCCCGCAAAGCTATCGTCGCCTCGTCGACCTAGAAACGATAGAGATTAATGGCCGCTACTGGCAAATCATGGAGGGCAGTGGTCACTCGCCAGAACATCTTTGCCTCTACTGCCCCGCGCTGAAGATCTTTATCGCGGGGGATCAGGTGCTGCCGAGAATCACCCCCAACGTATCGGTGTTTCCAACGGAGCCGGATGGCGATCCCCTGAAGAACTGGCTGCGCTCCAACTCGCTCCTACGCGAGCGCCTTCCAGAAGATTTGCTTGTCTTACCGTCTCACGAAGCACCGTTTCTTGGTCTGCATGTCCGGATCTCTCAAATCCTCGAATCCCACAAGGCCGATCTGGTTGCGCTTTTTGATCACCTTGAGACGCCCAAGAGAGCAGTCGATTGCTTCGAACCGCTGTTCAAGCGAGAAATCGACAAAGGAACTCTCGGCTTAGCGATCGGTGAAGCAATGGCGCACCTAAATTGTCTGCTAGGTCGGCGTCGGATCCGGCGCTACGCGGACGAAGACGGAGTCTACTGGTACGTCCAAGACCCGGACACCGTTGGCTTCCAGGGCACCGACTAGAACCTTTCAACAAACCAAAGAATCCAAAGCAAAGAGAATCTGGAATGTTCGAAGGCTTCAAAGTCGGATTTTTTCGGCGCTACTACCGGTTCGCCGCCTGGCAGGCATGGAAAGCATCCAATGTCGAAAAAGAACCGGGGCGGCTCAACATCCATGCGGGGAGTGCACTTGTAAAGGCGCAACTCTATCGCGGAGCGAGAGCTTCCGAACGACCGATTATTGTTTACTTTCATGGCGGTGGCTGGGTCATTGGAGACCTGCAAACCCACCACGCCTACTGCCGGGCACTCAGTGACGCCAGTGGCGCAACCCTAGTAGCTATCGATTATCGCTTGGCGCCCGAGCACCGTTTCCCAAGTGCGCAAGACGATTGCTTAGGCGCGGCAACGGCGATCGCCGATGGTTCGATAGACCTAGGGCCCAGCAATGGAAAAATAGTACTGGCAGGGGACAGCGCGGGTGGACACCTATCTCTCTGTAGTGCGCTCGATGCGGAAGACACGCTACGCAGCAAACTTACGGGGCTGGTTCTCAGTTATCCGGTCGTGGACCACTACTCGAAAGGCTATTCGTCTTACACAGACTGCGCGAAGGGACAGGCTCTTACCACGGATTTGATGCAGTGGTTCTGGAACCATTACCTCGGGGAATTAGATCCGACCAGCGACAAAGCGCAGCGCGCCTATCCGATTGAAAGCGCCGAGCTTGCGCATTTGCCTCCCGCTGTTTTGTGCACCTGCGGCCGAGACCCATTAAGAGACGAAGGCCTAGCAATGGCGAAGCGGCTTGGCGACGCTGGCGTCTCAACTGAGCACACGCACTACCCAGAGTCGGAACACGGTTTTGCCTGCTCCATGGGAAGGACAGCGGATTACGACGACTGGCTACAGCGTTGCGCTCAGTTTATTGCCTCTCGTTAACAAACGACGCCTGCTTCGGACAGCCTACACCTACGAATATGGGCTGGGCCGAGTACTAGGCGCTGATCTTGCCGAGTATTTCGCGAGCGGCGCTATCGGTGAGCAGGCGGGGAGCAAAGTAGCCGATCGCTTCGTTTACCGCGCGATCACTCAAGTACTCAAAGTCTTCGGCCTTAATCTGAGGAGATGCCGACTCGATACCAACGGCAGCTCGAAGTTCGTCCACCGCCTTAATGAACTCTTTCGCCTGCTGCGCCGTGGTCGAACCGGCGTTGGCAACGCCAGTCAACTGCGCCAGCTCAGCAAGAAGCACCTCCGCATTTGGTCGGTGAAAGTCCAACACATGCGGCAAGGCCATCGCGTTGGCGACGCCGTGCACGATTCCGTACTTTCCGCCAAGCTGATGCGCAATCGCGTGGACCGTACCCACATTCACCTGGTTAATCGCAATGCCAGCGTAATAAGCGCCCATAATCATAGCTTCACGGGCATCGGCGTTGTCGCCCTGGTTGTAGGCTGTCTCCAAGTTGTCGCAGATCAGCTTTATGGCTCGCCGCGCCTCTGTTCGACTACTTCCGTTTTCCCAACGACAAATGTAAGCCTCGATCGCGTGCGTGAGTGCGTCCATGCCCGTCGCCGCGGTAATGGACTTAGGCAGCCCCATCTGTAGTTCTGGGTCTAGAGCGCAGGCCGAAGGTGAGAGTGTCGCTCCTGAGAGCACATTCTTCTCGTGGGTGATTTCATCGGTGATTACGGCGCCGCGGGTGGCCTCAGATCCAGTACCTGCCGTGGTCGGGATGACGAAAATGGGCAGCGCATCGTGCTTGATCTTGCCGAAGCCGATCCAATCTCTGGGGTCCTCTGCGGAGGTAGCCGCCGCGGCGATGATCTTGCCGCAATCGATTGGAGAGCCGCCGCCAACGGCCAGAACCGCGTCGCTACCATGCCGTCTTTGTATCGCCAAGCCTTCCGCAACTTGCGTAAAAGTAGGGTCCGGCAGGACACCGTCGTAATATTCAATATCGATGTCCGCATCCGCGAGACCTGCCAGAGCTTTATCCACAATGCCAAGGTCTCGAAGCGGTTTATCGGTAACCACTAGGACCCGCGTGAAACCAGAACGACGAATATGGGCACACAGTTGAGCCGCGCTTCCCGCGCCCGCATAGGCGTGATAATTCACCCCGGGCGTGAGCGCAGTAAAAATTTTTGCGAGAAGAAAGAAGAGCGCGTTTTTGATTTGATTCAGCACAGTAGATATACCCCCATAAATAGGCGGCAAAGAGTAGCAACTCCAAGTGTTGACAGCGAGTACAAAGTGCCAGGTCTTCGATTACCCGATCATTGCGCATACTCGAAGTCCATTCTTGCGTCTTCCGCGGCAAACCCAGGTACAGTGGCGCGACAGGTATTGATCGCGATCACGTACAGCTTGAGGAACATTCATGACAGACGGGCAGCGCCGCTATGTGCACATTGAGGAGTCAGACCGATCCCTAGGCATAAGGGAAGATGACGTACCGCAGCCAGGCGCCGAAGAGCTCCTGATCGAAGTTGCCGCAGCGGGCATAAATAGGGCGGATCTTCTGCAACGGAAAGGCTTTTATCCGCCACCGGAAGACGCCTCTCCCATTATGGGCTTGGAGGTGGCAGGAAAAGTCGTTGCTATGGGGGCAGCGGTAAAAGGGTGGCAGCTAGGAGACAGCGTCTGCGCGCTGGTGCACGGAGGAGGTTATGCGAGCCACGCGCTGGCTCCCGCCACACAGTGTTTAGAAGTTCCGGCTGGCTATTCACTCGAGGAGGCGGCGGCGCTCCCCGAGGCCCTACTTACCGTCTGGCACAACGTGTTCCAGCGAGCGGGTCTTCGATTGGGGGAGACGATATTGGTTCACGGCGGCGCTAGCGGCATTGGCTCTCTGGGTGTTGCCATCTGTCGCGCATGGGGTGCGCGTGTTTTTAGCACCGCTGGTACGGAGGATAAATGTCGCGCCGTAGAGAGTTTTGGGGCAGAACGTTGCTTCAACTACCAAAGCGAGGACTTCGAGCGTGAACTCGAAAGACTCGGCTTAAAGAATGGAATAGATGTCATTCTGGACATGGTCGGCGGCGATTACGTGAGCAAAAACTTCTCGATTGCGGCGCCAGAAGGGAGAATCGTTAACATTGCCTTTCAACGGGGCTTTGACGCTCAGGTGAACTTTCTACCGCTTCTTCTTAAACGACTCACTTTGACCGGATCCACCCTGCGCGCCCAGTCTGCAAAACAAAAAGCACAAATGGTGGTAGAGATTAATGAAAAGCTTTTCGAACACTTGGCGAGCGGTGCGGTCAAACCCGTATTAGATAAGCAATTTTCCTTAAGTGACTGCGCCGAAGCCCACGCCTACATGGAAGAGGGATCGCATACGGGTAAAATTTTGCTTATTCCTTAACAGGCTAGTAAAAAAAGGACCGCAACTAGCTTCGATCCACCGGCCGAAAATCTACTCAGGTTATTGATTTTATGAGATCTTTTTCGATCTTCCAGCTGATCCGGCGCATGCGCATTCCAGCCCTATGCTGCGCCCTAAGCCTGAGCGTCCTTAGCGCCTGTGGCGGTGGAGGGGGCTCGAGCTCTACGCCGGCTCCACCGCCACCACCAGCTAACGTGGCGCCCACCGCTGAAGCCGGAGATAATCAAGAGGTCGAAAGTGGCGCTGAAGTTACCTTGGATGGGGGGGCAAGTGCCGACAGCGATGGATCGATCACCAGTTTTGCCTGGCAGCAAACGGACGGCGCAGATGTCGAACTGGTCGTAAGCGATCAAGCAGCGATTAGCTTCGCAGCGCCAGAGCTTAGCAACGATGGTGAACTCGTCTTTACGCTGACGGTTACCGACGACGATGGCGCCTCTGCAAGCGACTCGGTGACGATCAGCGTTGCCGCAAGAATCGAACCGATCCAGGCCTCCATCAGCGGGAGAATTATCCCCTCTCCGAGCCAGAAGCTCGATGGAGACACGAACGATCCCTTCAACCCACTCATACCCAACAACGATCCGGCAAATCCGCAAGCGCTTACGAATCCAGCGACCTTAGGGGGATACGTCAATGAGCCCGGTGCGGGGGCGGAAGGTCGTTCGCTCATTTCCGGAGATCGGGAAGACTTCTTCGCTGTCGAACTACTAGAGGGCCAAACCATCGGTTTGCTGGTTGCTGAGTTTCAGGATGCGGATGCCGATTTGTATCTCTACACACCTGATTTCGAGCTTGTCGACTTTTCTATTGAGACCGGCCAGCAGGAAGCCATCGTTGTACCCGCCGATGGCAACTATTTGGTCAACGTTTCAATTTTTTCCGGTGCTACCAATTACACCTTAGCCATCGGCTCGGCGCTGGTTGCGGCAAGTGTTCCCAGCTATAAGGATGTGGTTCCGGGACAAGTGATCGTCACCTACGACGAAGAGGGAGAACTCCTCGCTGCGCGCCAGGCGTTGTCGCGGGAGATGCGCCTGCGAGGCATTGGTGGAGGCGCTCGCCGGGCCCGATTAATGGAGATCGAGTCCAACCCCGATTCACTTGCTTTGCGCAGCCGTCTAGGGGCGCAACAATCTCGCAAGTCTCAATTTGCTGATCAAGGTAAAGCTGCTCTGTGGGAAACACTGATCAGCATAAAAACGCTGGCGAGACAGCCCGGTGTACGAGTAGCTGAGCCCAATTATCGTGTCTACCCATTCGCGACGGTGAATGACGAGGCGTTTAATTTTCAGTGGCACTATCCGCTTATCAATCTCCCCGGGGCTTGGGATACAACTACCGGCGATCCCGAAGTTGTTGTTGCCGTCGTCGACACCGGCGTACTTGGTGGCCACCCAGATTTAGAAGGGCAGTTTGTCGATGGCTATGACTTTGTCTCAGATCCAAGGGAGGCTGCTGATGGAGACGGAGTCGATCCGAATCCTGAAGAGACCATCGGCGGCACGGATCCTGCCGCGATTAATTTTCACGGCAGTCATGTTACCGGTACGGTAGGAGCGCGCGGAAACAACGGTATCGGCGTTACCGGTGTTGCATTCTCCGGTCGGGTCATGCCGCTTCGAGCGATTACCGCAAGCGGTGGTACAAACTTCGATGTTAATCAGGCCATTCGTTATGCCGCAGGCCTCGACAACGACTCCGGAACCTTCCCGTCACAGCCGGCACAAATCATTAATCTGAGTCTTGGTGGCGGCGGATTCAGTCCCGTCTCGCAAGCTTTGTATAACGAGCTGCGAGTGCGCGGCATTGTGGTCGTGGCAGCAGCGGGTAACGAAAGCAGTACCGCGCCAAGTTATCCAGCCGCCTACGATAACGTCATCTCCGTGAGCGCTGTCGATACGCAGCTTCAGGTAACTAACTACTCAAACACCGGGAGTACTATCGATATCGCCGCACCAGGCGGCAACGGAAGCGTCGACCTCAACGGTGACGGCTTCCCAGATGGCGTGCTCAGTACCGGCGGGTTTGACGGGGACTTTGCCTACACTTTTTTGAGCGGAACATCGATGGCTTCACCCCACGTGGCCGGCGTGATTGCGCTGATGCTCAGTGCCAATCCAAACCTCGATGCGGACGACATCGACCGGCTCTTGGCAGCCGGCCTTCTGACCGACGATCTCGGGGCACCGGGTAGGGATGACTTCTACGGACACGGGGTGATCAACGCTCGGCGCGCAGTCGATGCGGCCCTTGCTGAAGCAGGGAGCAGTGCAAACCTAGAACCGCGTTTGAGCAGTTCCACAAGCGCCTTGAACTTCGGCGTAGTCAGCTCACGGCTCGAGTTTCTACTGAGTAATAGTGGCGGAGGCGAACTGGAAGGAATTAGTGTCAGTACCGACGAACCTTGGCTTAGCGTTGTTTACCTCAGTAACTTAGCATCGGGCTTAGGACGTTACGAAGTCCTTGTAGATCGCAGCGCGCTCGAACCCGGCGTCTACGACGGAAACATCACCGCGGATTCAAATAGTAATTCCGTATCGATACGCGCGCTGCTGACCGTGGCCGATGCGAGTGAATCGGAATTAGGCCAGGTTTACCTGCTTCTTGTGAACCCAGCCACTGACGAACTGGTTGCTCAGGCAATCGCCGAGCAAGACGATGAAGGCTACAGTTTCGCCTTGCCCCCAGTGCCCATCGGCAGCTATCAATTCTTCGCGGGTACGGACCTTGATAACGACTTCTTGATCTGTGACCCGGGAGAAGCCTGTGGCTCCTTTCTCACCATAGACCAACCGCTCACCGTAGACATAAGCGGCGATCGCGACGACATTGAATTTCCCATCGAGTATCTCCTGGCACTGCCCAGCAGCGCAGCGAGTAGCAATGGCGGAAGAGTTGAACGAGGTCGAGCGCGTGAGCGTTAAAGAGGCGGAGAAGAGATTTTTTCTTCTTTCTTAAAAGCTCTCCCGCTAAAGACGAAATACAAGTAACCGCCAAAGGCACCGGCAATGGCCTGGAGCAGCAGCCCATGCGCCTCTCGAACCGCCGCAATGCCGTTTAATCCCAAGACTTGCTTCATGATCAGGTGTATAGCGAGCACCGCTACGAAGCCGGCGAGGACGAACAGAAAAGTCGCGCTTTTCGGCAACAACCGTGCAAGTCCCACCGCGACCGGCATGGCTATTAAAAAAGCGATTAGAAGCAGAGGGCCATAAGCCGGAAAAAGGCCCAAAAGATCGTGATTCGTGGCGTGCAAACGATCGCGCATCGTAACGGCCAGGCCCATACTCTCAACATTCGCCAAGATAAGCTGCGTAGCCAGCACGCTAGCAACCGCGTAGGCTCCTATTACAGCTAGCACTACTGAGAGAAAGAACCTCATGATTGACCGAAGCATTGCACCCTCCAATAACCGTTTAGCCGTAAGCGGCGCTCATGATGCACTTATAGGCACGCAGAAGATACCAATGCTGCGATCGATTTTCGCCGCGTGTGCTGCAATCTTGCTAGCGATCTCTCCGTCGTTTGCGCAAAGTGATCTCAGCTATGAGCTCGTTACACTAGACGACGAACTAAGCTGGCCCTGGTGCGTGGCGGAGCTAACCGAGGGGGGGTTCCTGATCACCGAACGAGAGGGGCGGCTGGTGCATCTTCGTTCTGATGGTAGCAAAGCCGTCCTCGACGGCACCCCGGCCACTTACTTCGCTGGCCAGGGCGGATACTTTGACGTTGTCCTTGGGCCAAATTTCGAGCGAGACCGCCTGATCTATCTCAGCTACGCCGCTGGAGATGCGCAGGCCAATGGCACGGCGATATTTCGGGCGACCTTCGAAGACGGCACGCTCAGCAATGGAGAAACCATTCTGCAGGTCGCTCGTGATAAAGATACCGCGCACCACTATGGCGGTAAGCTTCTTTTCCTCCCAGATGATTCTCTATTGATTACCACCGGAGAGGGGTTCGAATACCGAGAAGAAGCCCAGTCGCTAGAAAGCGAATTGGGGAAGGTCCTACGGGTATCGGCCGACGGTGAGCCACTCGGAATAATGGGAAAAGACGGTAAGACGCGTATTCGCATATGGACTTATGGGCATCGAAATCCTCAAGGATTGGCCTTCGATTCAGAAACAGGCACCGTCTTTTTACACGAACACGGACCGCGCGGCGGTGATGAAGTCAACGTGCTCGTTCAGGGAAATAACTACGGCTGGCCTGCGGTCACGGAAGGAGTCGATTACAGCGGTGCCTATGTTTCACCGTTCAAGCGCGCTCCCGGTATGGAAGAGGCAATTTGGAGCTGGGTGCCGAGTATCGCGCCCTCTGGTATGGCCTGGTACAACGCAGCGGAGTTTCCCGAATGGCAGAACAGCTTGTTTCTAGGTGCGTTAGTCGATGAGGAAGTGCGCAGGTTAGAAATTGCGGACGATGGTGTGGTCCGGGAAGAAACGCTGTTTGCCGAATTGGAGCAACGAATTCGTGACGTGCGCGTGTTTAACGACAAGATTTACATCGTAACAGATGGAGAAACGGGCTCTTTGATTCGCGTGGATAAGCGTTAAAAGCAATCGAAAGATCCCGTGAGGCGTCTTACATCAGAAGGTTCGAAACCATTTCAGCGTTCGTCGAAGCTAGGCGAACTTGTTTAGTGAGGTCTAACGTATACGAGCTATGAGCTGCGTTTACGTTTGGCCACAGGTTTTTTCTTAGGAGCCTTTTTTGCCGGCGCCTTTTTCACCGGCGGCCGTTTCGCTGCTTTTTTTGCCGGCGCCTTCTTGGAAGGCTTTTTAGGTTCTGCCTTCGCTGCTTTTTTAGGTGCTGTCTTCGGCGTCTTTTTCTTAGCCTTCGCGCCGGCTCGCCGCGCCGCCGCTTTCTCCACCATTGCTGCAGCCCGATCCGCAGCCTGCGCCTTTCGGGCTTCCAGCGCGAGATCAGCGCGCATCGGTACGAGCTTTTCCGCGTACTCGTAAGCGGCCTTGGCGATATCCGAAACCGTTTCGCCCAGTTCCTGCACCTGACTCACCAATGCGTCCACACGCTCTTGATTCTGACCGCTTCTATTACTGCGTAGCTTGCTTCGGGCCTTTTTGAGGCGCTCATTTGCCGCTTTGTGTTTTTTGCGTGCGGCGCCTAACTCTCGTTTCGCTTTCCCATGCGCCCGCTCCGTTTCCTTGAGCAGACGCTGTCGTAGCTGTTCGACTCGCTTACTAGCTTTCTCTGCCATTCTTGTAGCTTGTGCTAATTCTTTTTCAAGCATTTTTAGTCCTTGCGCCTTTCCCGAATTACCCAGGGGAAGTGTAGGAACAAACGAACTATTTGCAATGATTTATCTTTAGTAGTGCAACTCGTTTACTCAACATGTCGCAACGAGGCTTCACTTTACATAATCCGCTGCTCCGAATTTGGCGTGTCGTGCAGTAGACTTCGCTATGGGTGACATCGGTCGAGCTAAGCTTCTGCAATCTTCAAAGGGAAGGGTGCTGACAGAGACTAGCGCCGAGAGAGACAAAGAAATGAGCGAACCAGAGCAAAAAACTAATTCGCGCATACCGCGCGCGCTGCGCAAGCGGCTCCGTACTGCCGCTGTTGCCAAAGTTCGTCAAGATATTATTCACGCTGGACGAACGGAAGGAGATTATTCCCAGGAGGATCTCGAATACCTTGTTGCGGAAAAAGAGAAAGAGATCTGGTCGGGAATCGGGTGGAAGAGTTTTGGGGTTGTGGCACTTTTGCTGGGAATCAACATCGGAATTTAGGAAGGGGCAGCGAAATTGAGCACGAGAGTTTAGGCGGCAATGTAGATGTTCCGCCTCATAAAGTATTCGTCGATTCTCTATTTCCTGGGTAAGCATCGCAGCAAACTCTTCCGCTCGATCGCTGTTTTACTCTTTGCTTTCGTAAGTTCTCTCCTTTACGAAGACGTTCGAGTCTATCTCGCCTCCCAGCATCCAGAGACTCTTATCTACGCGCTCAGCGTCAAGGTGCTTATTGTCTATGGCTCCCTAGCGTTTGTGCTTTGGCAGTTTCGGCCCACCAGTGCAGCAGGCGCTACAGGCACGGTTAAACCCTCATCCGAAAAAGCAGGAACCGTGAGCAGAGCAGCTTCCAGAGCAATGAGCGCATTTCAAGGAGAGGAACAGCTTTCCCAGGATCTTTTAGATAAAGAGGGCTTCAAACGCTTAGACGAATTGACGGATTTAGATAAGCACGACCGTTTGCCAACCCGGTACGAAAGGGTGCTGGCCGAGGGAGCCAAGCTCAGTTCTCGAACCGAAACACCGCGTCAAGAGTCACGACAAGATCACTGCGAATGAACAAAGCATGCGCTCGGTTTTCTGGATGCTACATGCTACTTAGTACAGCGGTGCTTACGTTCGCCACGACAGTAAGGCTAAGCACAGGGCGAATTCACTCCTTGTGGTTTTGGCAAGCAGTGCATCGTCAGCTACGAGCGATTGACCCGACGCGCTATTATCAGACCCTACGGTCACGCTGCAGCGTAGGCGCGCCAGTCTTAAAGTACCCAGCAGCGCTATTTACTTTGGGGCCCGCAGCGCTATTTACTTTATGGAAAGGAATCTGACTATGTTCAAGAAATTGATGGCTACAAATGCGGGTTGGGGAACAACCGTTGTTCGCATCATTACGGGAATCATTTTTATAGGCCACGGCCTACCTAAAATAGGGATCGGCAGCGATCGGACCATCGAGAGTTTGGCCGGCTGGCTTGGCGGAAGCCTGGGCTTGCCGTTTCCAATGCTTATGGCGGTACTTGTAGTCGCCGCCGAAGTGCTTGGTGGCTTTGCCATGGTCATTGGGTTTCTGGTGAGACCCGCAGCGCTCACGACCTTAATCGCCATGATCGTAGCAACGACGATGGTGCACTGGGACGCGGGTATGTTTGGCGACGGCGGCTACCAATGGTCTTTACTCCTCGCCTTGCTATCCCTGGGGCTCATGCTCGATGGCGCGGGCAAAGCTTCCCTCGATCAGCGATTTGCAACTTAGGCGCTAAGACCTAGCTTGACGCGCCTTTCTTGCGGCGCGCAACCAGCGGTAAAACCAGCGGGCCTTCGCCCGGCTACTTTGTCCATAGGGGCGGTTATCCAGGAGCTTTGCTCTGGCGAGCTGTAGTGGACCGTGCTAGTTGGGCGAATATCGGGCCCGCCGATCACCGCGATCGGCACTCTTCCCACCGAACCCTCAACATTACTCGCTGAATCTTTGGCTGGTAAGGCGGGCTTTGGGTGGTTATGCTCACCGGATCGCCCGGCGTCGTTTGATCCGATGCACGCGGTTCTCGGTCTTTAGCCGAGCGATGGCATAAAAATTCTAATAGCCCTCTGGAGATAACAATGGTCAGATTCCAACGGTCCGCGCTGCCCGCAGCAGTTTCATGCGCTTTATCGACGCTACTAGTGACAACACCCTTCAGCGCTTCTCAGGCGCAGGAAGGTGTGCTCGAAGAGGTTTTTATTACCGGGTCCTTTATTAAGGGCTCACCGACCGACTCGGCCTTGCCGGTAGACGTCTTCGATAGCGCCTATATAGAAGCATCCGGGGCGATGAGCGTGGGGGAAATTGTGAACCGACTCACCGTCAGCAGCGGAGCGGAAAATCAGTCCGATTCATTCACTCAGGGATCTACGCAGGGAACAACGAATGTAAACCTGCGCGGTCTCGGACTGACTTCGACACTGGTTCTAATTAATAACAAGCGGCAGACTCTCAGCGGTGCCCGAGCCAACGATGGTTCAGTGTTCGTCGACACAGGTACGGTGCCGGTCATTGCTATTGATCGTATTGAGGTTCTCAAAGAGGGTGCGTCGACCGCCTATGGATCCGACGCGGTCGCCGGCGTCGTGAACTTTCTGCTGCACAAAGATTTCGATGGGCTAAAGGTTGATGGTTACTTTAGCGATACGGCAGAAGACAGCCAGACCGATACGCGTTTTGGAGTGCTATGGGGCGGCGGCAACGAGCGCACGCGCATCAATCTTGCGATGGAGTATTTTGAGCGGGACCCCTTGAATGCGTCCGAGCGCCCGGAACTTGTAGACAATGCGGTGAGTACGCTCGGAACGACGTTCCTGCCTCTCGGCGCTGGCACGGTAACGGAGGGGCCTTGGGCCGGTGATTTCGGCTTTCTGGAGAATATTCCCGATCCAAACTGCGTGGAGAATCAGGGAATTCTTATTCCGCAGGCGTCTGGCGCACGCTGCGGTTTCTTCTACGGGCCCCGCTTCAACATGGTCAACGAGGAAACGAAGTTGACTGCGTACGGAAGCCTTACTCACGACTTCTCGGACACCTTAAGCTTCAGCGCCGAACTCAACTATACGGACGGAGAGGTCAAGGACAATCCGCAGTCGCCGTCCTATCCGATACTCACCTTCCCGACGATCAGCCCCGCCCATCCGGGCAACCCCTTTGGAGTACCGGTAATCTGGCTCGGCCGTGCGCTAGGGTCAACCTTTGAATCGCCGCTGGCACCGCGGGAAAACGATACGATTCGGGCGATGGCAGAGCTGAGCGGCGCACTCAACGATCGTACCGACTGGCAGATCAGTCTGACCTATAGCGAGAACGAGTACAGCGGTTTCAATCCGGATCAGATTCAATCGCGACTGTTCGCAGCCCTCGAAGGTCGTGGCGGCGCCAGCGGGGATCAGTTCTTTAATCCCTTCGATCCCACGGGTCACGATCCGGAGTTGATCGACTGGATGACCGATGGCGAGCGCGTCGTCCGAACCGCAGACCAATTGGTGCTCGATGGGGTCATCAGCGGCGACCTGTTTGAAATGGATTCAGGCACAGTGCAGTACGCGGCGGGCTTCCAGGTGATGGAAGATGGCTACGCAGTCGACCGCAACGAGCTATCAATTACACAGCGCGATGCGAATGGTGTTTTGCTGCCAGCCGACATGGTGTTTCTCGGTGGAGGCATCGAAGCTGATGAAAGTCGAACGTCGGTAGCCGCCTTCGCCGAAGCGGTCTTGCCTGTTACAGACGCTATCGAGCTGACACTCGCGGCGCGCTATACGGACCTTGAGACCGACAGCAGCGTAGACCCTAAAGTTGCTTTGCGCTGGCAGCTGACTGATGAACTCGTCTTCCGTGCCTCAGCGAGCACGTCTTTCCGCGAGCCCTCTTTGGCGCAGATTTTCGCGGCCGATACGTCACTACAGGGGGTCGCCGATACGGATCCGCTAACCAACGAACTATCATCAAGTACCGCTTTTGTTCGCGTAACCTCTATCGGTAGCGAAGACCTCGGCTCCGAAGAGTCGGAGAACTACAACCTAGGATTGATCTGGACTCCAACCCCTACAATCGATATGCGCCTCGACTACTGGAGCGTTGACTACACCGACGTCATCACAGTTGAAAGCGCCCAGGGCAAGGTAATTGCGGACCGCTGCGGGCCAGACATTATCCGCATCGGTGACTGTGAAACTGGCGCCCTCGTAGGCGTTGTTAGCAACCTGATCAACGCGTCCTCGGTTGAAACCGACGGCATCGATTTCGAGGGCACCTGGTCCTTCGCCGAAGGCTGGGCTCTGCGAGGCAACGTTTCGCACTTCCTAAGCTATGAGATCCCGACGGCGGATGGCGGTACGCAAGACGTGGTAGGTTTATTCAACCACGATAACTTTGCCCGATCTCTTCCCGAGACCAAAGCCAACATCGCGCTCAACTATGCTGCGGGTAATCACTCGGCTGCCGCAATTCTCTACTACGTGTCCGACTACGAAACCACGCGGCCGGTACCGGAGGGAGAAAGCCAGGACATTGATTCCTGGACAACACTTGATCTTCAGTACGCCTACAACTTCGCGCTGAACGATAGCGGCAACATTAAGCTGAGTGTGGGAGCAAAGAACGTTACGGACGAGGAACCGCCTCGCGTGTTCGATGGCGTAAATCTGAGCTACGACCCGAAGCATCACGATCCACGCGGTCGGATCTACTACCTAAATGCTTCCTATAGCTTCTAGCTTATGAGATTTGCAAACGCCGGCTCGGCCAAAGCCGGCGTTTGCGCTCCATCGCTGAATTGGCTTAGATGGATCCCTGCGAATTGATTACCATACGCATTTGGGCTAGCTTGATTCCCGTGCGTTGCCGCATCGGCCCGCAGCCCAAACTCAAATACTTTCCGGATGCGTTTCGCCACCATCCGCAGCGAGGATCCAGCACTGCGCGAAGAGGCCGACAATGACAGCAGTCTGAACAACATTCGCAAGGCCTTGACGCGTTGGCTTACACGGGCTGAAGATGTAGATGATGTGCTGCAGACGGTGGGAGAAAAGCTTCTTCGCGCTAACTCGCCAACGGAGCCCGCCTATCTGAACCGCATGTATCGAAATGCGGCGATCGATCTGATCCGTGCGGAAAACACGCGTCATCGCTACGAACAATCCCACGCAATCGAACGACAGCTCGTTGAACAGCGCACACCGGATAGGACTCACGCAGGTCAACAGGCAGTAATCGTATTGAACCGCGCGCTATCAGAACTGAGCCCCCTTAATCGGGATATATTTTTGAGAGCCTATCTCTACGATCAACCGCGTGATGCGATAGCCCGGGAGCTGGGTCTGCATAAATCCGCAGTCGAGAAGCGTTTGGCGAAAGCCAAGCTTCACTGCTACGAAATTGTGAAACCGCACCTCTAGCACCATTATTCTCCGCCCCTTCAATAAATACCCGGACCGACCGTTACGGTGTCCGGTGCTCGCATACGTTTTATTCTTATCCGGGCAGAGTTAGAGTGTGGCCGTGTCAGAGTCCGACGAAAAAAATCGTCCTGCGCAGCAAGCCATCGAGGCGCAGGCAATTGACTTGCTCGCGATGCACCGGCGCTCGCCCACCGCGAAAACCGCGGCGGATGTGGAGGAATTTCGGCAGCAGTCACCGAAGCACGATGTAGCGTTACGCAGCGCAGATCGGTTTTTGAACCTGTCGAGAGGCCTGCAAAGCGACTCTCCGAGCCTGCTACAGAGCATCTGGTACCAGTCCGAGCTTTGTCT
>JBCBZV010000224.1:0-4115 GCA_039815155.1 Pseudomonadota bacterium | reverse complement strand
CATGACTAATCCCCTGGTCCATCGTCATGATTTTGGTCTTTTCTTTGTCAAAAAGCAGCTGATTGAATGTCTCATGGGAAAAGTCTCATCGCTCCACGGCAAGGAGGGTGATGCTACAGCCTTTAACGACGTTACAGTGGAGAATGTCAGCAAGGAGTTGCATCGGCTGGGGTATCAGATGCGTGGGTATGAAGTGATGTACAATGGACACACGGGCAGAAAGCTTGAAGCCACGGTTTTCCTAGGACCAACGTATTACCAGCGACTAAAGCATATGGTAGCCGATAAGATACATAGCAGAGCGCGGGGGCCTGTTCAGGTATTATGTTTTCAGAGAGAGAGAGAGAGAAACGGGGGACACGAGGCGTGCGTTTGGTGCGCGATTTCTCGATTCCCAACCCGCACTGTGTTGTTGCATTCTCTTTTTTTTCCCCCTCAATCAGGTCTTGACGAGGCAGCCTATGGAAGGAAGGTCTCGCGATGGAGGACTGCGCTTTGGCGAAATGGAAAGAGATTGCATGATTTCCCATGGAGCTGCACACTTTTTGAAAGAACGGCTCTTCACCTGCTCGGATGCCTACAGGTAGGTCAACGAGATCGATCGTGCGACTGAGTTGCTCTAACCGATTCCTAATTGCATTGCGCTGTGTTTTTTCTCCCCCCCTCCAATTCGCAGAGTCCACGTTTGCGAGAAGAGCGGCCTCATTGCCATTGCCGACCTCAAAAAGGGAACCTACCAGAGTCCGATCGATAAAAAGGCAAATGTCGTCCAGGTCCATATCCCCTATGCCTGCAAGCTTTTGTTCCAGGAGCTCACGGCAATGTGCATTGCTCCGCGATTGATGACCACCTGAGTCGGCGAGTACAGCTCACAGTGATGTATGCCTGCATCCGTACTTGTGTCTGGAAAGTCTTTACGATAAAGTGGTATGGTGATGGTCTGCCAGTCGGCTGGATTCATCATCAGCAGGAGCAGAAAGTGCCGCTCATCCCGATCAGTTTCTTCTTCTTCTTCTTCTTCTTCTTCTAGAGACACAATCGAGCTGTGTTGTACAAAGATCGGCAGACCTGAAACGTTGTATACTGTTTATGCTAGAGTAGATGGATCCTGAAGGAAGAGAGTTAATGTTTCGACTCGAGAGGTCCGCCTCGCATCGCAGCGTACTGATACTTTCCGACCGAGACGGCAGCGAGAGATACCAAGACTGCCATTTATCTGGGGATCATAGAGCGACCCACAGCACGCGGTGGCCACAGCCTGTACGCGTCGTTGGTGTTTATAGACAGCACCGGAGTAATAAAAAGCGTTCATCGAAAGTTGATGCCGACCTACGAAGAGCGACTGGTTTGGGCGACGGGAGACGGCAATGGTCTCCAGGTTCATCCCTTCGGCGATTTTGTACTTGGCGGGCTTAACTGCTGGGAAAACTGGATGCCTCTTGCGCGCGCCTCCCTGTACACCCAGGGTGAGAATGTGCACGTAGCCGTATGGCCGGGAAACGTCAACAATACAGAAATGATCACTCGCTTTATCGCCCGTGAGTCTCGCAGCTACGTACTGTCCGTCTCAGGACTGATGAGGCCGGAGGATTGGTCCTCGGCCCGAGTGCCCGACGGCTGCAGTTTGGAAGCAATGGACACTTGGGCCAATGGGGGAAGTTGCATAGCCGCACCTGATGGCAGCTGGCTGCTAGAACCCGTTGCTGATCAGGAAACTACCGTAACCGCCACGCTCGAGATCGATGCAATCCGAGCGGCTCGACATAACTTCGATCCCAGTGGTCACTACGCGCGCCCCGATGTCACTCAGCTAACGGTTAACCGCACTCGCCAACGGGTCGGTTTTTTCATCGACGAGTAATCGCTTCTGTAGAGCGAAACCGCTATGGCGTTTAATGTAAAAAAGCATCTGATGAAAGCGCAGTCGGCGGCGAAGCGTGGTGATCTGGAACTGGCCGCCAAGTATTACCGTGAAGTACTTGAGCTGTACCCAGCAAATAGCCAGGCAAAAAAAGGGCTCAATGGCTTGACAACTCCGGATCGAAACCGAGCAGCCAAAGCGTCTGTATCGGAGAGCGATGTTAAACAGCTGATTCACTGGTTTAACGAAGGGCAATTAGCTCGTGCTCGCGGCCGGGCAGAGACCCTCGTACGCGACCATCCCCAGGACCCGCTTCTTCGTAACCTATTGGGCGCGATCTACGCTCGCCTGCATCAATCCAAACGAGCGCTGTCACAGTTTCGAAGGGCCACGGAACTGAAACCTGACTACGAAGAAGCCTTTACGAACCTAGCCGCGACCCACAGTGAGTGTGGACAGGCGCTGGAGGCGTGCGAGGCCTATGAGTCGGCGCTTCGAATAAACCCCGCATCAGAAGCCACCAAAGCCAATCTCTTCTTTGAGAGGCAGAAGATCAGTCAATGGGAACCGACCTGGCGCGAGGTTTCTTCGATTAGGGATGCGGGCATCAATGGCGAGGAAGTGCTCCCATTCAAGATGCTCGTCTTTCACGACTCACCCAGTGTTCACAAGCGCAGAGCAGAAAACTCCGTAGCTCGTCTCTATCGAAGACAGGAACTTGCCGCTTTTTCCAAGTCTGCTTCAACAGCGGAACGTTTGAAGATTGGTTACTTTTCCTCTGACTTTCACGATCACGCAACAATGCACCTAATGATTGGTATGTTCGAGAAGCATGATCGTGAGCGCTTCGAAATTTATACCTACTCCTTTGGACCGCCCTCAGATGGCGAAATGCGCAGCCGACTAAAAGCCGTCACCAACTTTCTTGACGTTAACGAACTGACCGACAAGGAAATCGCGCAACAGGCCCGAGCTGATGGGATTCACGTCGCGGTCGACCTCAAAGGATTCACGGCTAATGCGCGTACCGCCGTGTTCGCTTATCGGGTGGCACCCGTTCAAATCAGTTACCTCGGATACCCGGGGACCATGGGTGCTCCCTATATGGACTACATTGTTGCGGACCGTACGGTGATACCGGAAGAAGAACAGGCTGAGTACTCGGAAGCAATAGTCTACCTGCCCCACTCTTATCAGGTGAATGACGGCCACCGCCGGATCGCAGACCGGGCGCCAACACGCGAGGAATGTGGCCTTCCCGACGGCGTCTTCGTTTTTTGCTGTTTCAACAATGTCTATAAAATAACCCCCGCCGAGTTCGACATTTGGGCCCGACTTTTGAACAAGGTCCCGGACAGCGTTCTTTGGCTTCTTCGCTCCAACGAAACCGCCGAGAAGAACCTCAGAGCCGAAGCCACTAAGCGAGGAGTCGATGCAAGTCGGCTCGTCTTCGCCGACCGAACGAGCAACGCAGAACACCTTGCGCGACACATTCATGCAGACCTTTTTTTGGACACGTTCACCTACAACGCGCACACCACGGCCAGCGACGCGCTTTGGGCTGGATTACCCGTGCTCACCTGCCCTGGTAGGGGCTTTCCTACACGAGTGGCGGCGAGTCTTCTGCGCGCCGTCGGTTTGGAAGACACGATTTGTACATCAAGAGAAGAGTACGAGGCCTTGGCCCTGCAGCTGGCAACCACGCCAACGATGTTGCGCCAGCTACAAGAGCGTCTTGCTGAAAATCGCCTGGGATCGCCGCTCTTCGACACCAACGCGACAACAAAACAATTAGAACGCGCCTACATTGATGCATACCAGAGGTTTGCGTCGGGCGCGGCACCTGCGGTAATCGATCTGAGACAATGAAGTTTGCTAGCTCAGTCACTCACGCTTTGGTTCTTGCAAGCTCTCACCCTGCTCTTTCCCAATTTTCGCTAGTGTAATCCTCGAATGAAACGCCTCGACTCAATCTATTGCGCGATCATCGTAACGATCGCTGCCCTTGCACTTAACAGCTGGCTAAACCAGCAAGCAGAGCCAGTGCCTGCGGATGCTCCAGCGACGGAATTCTCCGGTGAACGCGCGATGACGATGCTGCGAGAATTTCTTACAGAGGACGAGCCGCACCCTGTCGGCTCAAACGCCAACCAGCGAGTTAAGCAACGCATAAAAGACTGGCTGAGCAAAGAAGGTATCTCCTTTGAAGAGCAGAGGGCATGGGCGTGTGCGCAGAAGTATCCATCGTGCAGCT
>JBCBZV010000079.1:0-19399 GCA_039815155.1 Pseudomonadota bacterium | reverse complement strand
TTAAGCCACTTTTCCGTTTCGTGCACGTAGTAGTCCGGCACTCGATTGGTCAGATTTCGCGTGGGCTTGAAGTACGGCACCGCCACGCGAATGTCGTGCGGCGTGTTTAAGCGCGCCTTTTCTTCGAGGCGCCGAATCACCGCATCGATGGTACTGCCCGTATCGAAAACATCATCCACAATGAGTAAACGATCATCATGGGTGACTTTTTTGATGAGGTAATTCAGCCCGTGGATTCGTATCTCCGAAGAGCGGCCGTCTATGCCCTCGTATGAGGAGGTCCTGATCGCAATATGATCGGTCTCGATGCCTTTGTAGGCCAACAGTTCTTGCACGGCCACGCCCACGGGCGCTCCACCGCGCCAGATCGCGATCATCATGCTCGGTCGAAACCCGCTTTTTATCACCTGCGCGGCTAAGCGAAAGGAATCTTCAAGAAGCTCTTGCGCATCCAAATAGACTTTTTCGGTCACGGCAATGGTTAGTTTGCATGTCAGACCCAGAAGTGTACCGGCCCGGTGGGCTAGCGAGGAAGGCCCTGCTTGCGAATACACCGAAGAGATCGCTGAGCTGGTGCGGCGCGCTTTTCGATCTCGAATATTTGACACGAAATCGGTAACGTCGATCCGGTGCGATCCGTGCTTGGCGCTGCTAAGCTGTTACCGAAGAAACAGTAATTATTCCTAAGCCGCGCCTATGCGCTCAATAAGCAAAGTATTCGTCGAAGAAAAGTCTCTTTTGAATGACTCCTACCGGCTCGCGGTAAAGGTCTTCGAGAGTGGTTTCCAGCCGGACTTTATTGTTGGAATTTGGCGGGGTGGTTCAACGGTTGGTATTTATGTGCAAGAGTGCCTGCAATACCTTGGTTTAAAAACCGATCACATCGCGATTCGTACTTCCTACCGTGGGCTCCCACGGTACTTTGAAGACGTAGAGCAACCAGAACGAATCCGCGTGCACGGACTTCAGTATCTCTACGAGACGATGAACCGGGACGACCGCCTGCTAATCGTTGACGATGTATTCAGCAGCGGTCAAAGCATAGATGCGGTAATTTCCCGACTGGCTGTAAAGAGTAAGCGCAATATGCCCACGGATGTTCGAATTGCGGTGCCCTACTTCAAACCTGGACGGAATCGCACCGCTCGCAATCCGGATTTTTATCTTCACGAAACTGACGACTGGCTGGTACTACCCTATGAACTCAGCGGCTTAAGCCCCGCTGAAATAGCGCAGCACAAGCCCTGGATGCGCGACATCCTCGCGAGCTGCGAAGACACCTGAGTACCACTTTGGAAAAACCGCTGTCGAGCCGATCGCGGATCTACCGTTTTGATGTAAAAACGCCCGACCCGCATAGCTGGGTCGGGCGCGTTACGTTGGTTCCAGTGGCTGGGCTCAGGTGAGCCCAAGCATGAACTAGTGGACTGGTACAACCTGACCCGCACCCCAGGGGGCGCCTGCATCCAGAAGTTGCTTACGCAGTTCGGGCAGGCTTACCTCGATCACACGATTAAGGCGCTCACGCAACGGCAGGAATGCATCGCGAGCGTAGCCCAGGCTAGTTCGATGCGAAGGGGTCGGACCGTAACTGGCGCTAGAGACGCCGCTATACGCGTGACCAAGCCAATCGGTCACGTGGTGCGCATCGTAGTCGCCAACCGCATCTCGAGACTTGTGCCCCGTTAGCCCTTCATCGATTGCGTACAGTTCCTGGCGGAGCGCGTACAGTTCACTATCGAAGCTCGCAGGGGCCGCGGGAGCGCCCGCTCGCATCTTGCCGAGTGTATCAATCGCCTCAACGGCATCGTCTAACGCGTAGCGTGCAGCGCTGACTTGGCCAGAGAGCGCGGCATACTCTTTCCAGAATGCGTCTACCACTGCAAGCTCAGCGCCTTTAAGTGCGGGCTCGTACAAACGCTCCACGTCAAAGCTCACTGCATCAGTCAGCGTTTTGCTCTGACCGTCTTTCACAAGTACCAGCTCCGCCGAGTATCTACCTGGTAGTGCGAGAAAACCCGTAGGCTGAAGGCCCTGCCAGTTCGGCGGTGTTTCAACTGACCCGTAGTAAGGATGACGAAGATCCCAGGCGACGCGGTGGAAGCCTTTGTCTGTTGGCGCGTCGACGCGTCGGACAATTTCACCTTCCGCGTTTCGAATGACTAACAACAGAGCAGGAGCATGCTCCCGTCGCTCAGCCTCGACTGCATCCCAGCCAGCGAAGGATACGGAATTGCCCGCATCGAGCGCTTCCTTTTCCCGTTCCTGACGCTGGGTCTCAAGCGTCGGGAAGCCCTCCGCGAGGTGGTATGTGAGCACGGCTCCAAAAGGCGGGTTGTCGGCGGCGTAGAGCTGATCACCCTGGGAACCTCGACGGGTTGCTCCAAGTACTTCACGCTCAAAATACCAAAGGGCTTTGCGAGGCTCGAACAGAACCGCGTCCTGCTTCAGCGTGCTTGAATCTATTGAGCGCAGCGCAGAGTAGTCATCCATGACGAAGAAGCCGCGGCCGAAGGATGCAGCGACCACATCGTTCTCACGGCGCTGAATCTGAATGTCCCGTATGGATATGGGTGGCATTCCGGCCGAGAATTTTTGCCAGTTCTGACCGGCGTCCAGGGTAACGAACACACCGAACTCGGTAGCCGCGAACATCAAATCGGCACGCACGTGGTCTTGCACGAGACGCCATACCAAATGGCGCGCCGGTAAGGTTTTGCTAATGCTGCTCCAGCTGCGACCACGATTGCGGCTCACCAGCAGGTACGGTGAAAAATCTCCGTATTTATGGTTATCCAGCGCCACATATACCGTGTCAGCCTCGTGAAGATCGGCGCGAATATCGTTCACAAATGCGGTCTTCGGAACACCAGGTAGAGAGCCGACTTCAACGCGGCGCCAGTTCGCGCCACCGTCCTCGGAGATCTGAATGAGGCCATCGTCCGTGCCCGCATAGAGCAATCCTTCTTGCAAAGGAGATTCAGCCAGCGAGGTGATCGTGTTGTAGTCGGACATGGCGAACATATCCCACGGTGCATCCCAACTCCAGGTTTGATCCATCAGCGGCAGAAGCATCCGATCCTGGTCGCGAGTTAGGTCAGCGGAGATCGCCGTCCATTCGTCCCCGCGATTCTCAGATCGCCAAACGCGCTGAGAGGCAAAGTAAAGGCGGGTCGGATTGTGCGGACTGACCAGAATAGGCGAATCCCAGTTGAAGCGTTCGGCGGGATCCCCCGGGGCTGGCTGCGGTTTGATGTACACCGATTCACCAGTTGGCACGTCGACGCGGGTTAGATTGCCCTGCTGCCATTCAGCGTATACCACGTCCGGGTTGCCGGGTTCGGTCGCGGGTTGATGGCCATCGCCGCCCAAAACAACGCTCCAATCCGCATTGCGGATACCGTGCACATTATCCGTACGCACCGGTCCACCCTGCGTGTTGTTGTCTTGCGTACCGCCATAGATTCGATAAAACGGCTCCGAATCATCGAGGGCAAGCTTGTAGTACTGGGTGATTGGCAAGTTGCCCATAAAGCGCCAGGTGTCGCCGAGATCAAAGCTCTCGTAAACACCGCCGTCGGTACCCATCATGATGTAGTTTTCATCGTCTGGGTCGAACACGATTGCGTGCATATCGCCATGCTGATTCGGGTGCGGCATGGGCGCGAAGGTTTTACCTCCGTCTTCTGACTTCTGCACCGTCGGCCCAACCAGGTAAAGTCGGTCAAACTGGTGGGGACTTGAAAAGAGCTCCTGATAGTAGTGTGGGCCCGTGCCGCCACCGACCGCGTCGGCACCTTTCTCCCAACTTGCTCCACGATCACTTGAGCGCCAAACACCGCCCTCGCGGCGGTTTAGCTCGATCGCAGCATAGACCACATCTGGGTTTTGTTGAGATATCGCGAGCCCGATTTTGCCGAGGTTGCCTGTCGGCAGTCCGGTCTTGAGCTGAGTCCAAGTTTTTCCGCCGTCACTGGATTTGTGCAGGCCCGACTCCGGACCGCCACCCATGTAGGCGGCGACCGTGCGATGATGCTGCCAGGTGGCTGCGTACAGCACGTCTGGATCACGTGGATCGATAACAATGTCGGTGACGCCCGTCCATTCACCACCACCGAGCGTTTTGGTCCAGGTCTCACCACCATCGGTGGTCATGTACAGACCTCGCTCGCCGCCGCTGTTCCACAGAGGACCTTGAGCAGCTACCCAAAGCGTATCCGAATCTGTCGGGTGAACGATGATCGTCCCCAGGTGCTGCGACTCAGTAAGCCCCATATTGGTCCAGCTGCTACCGCCATCATCGGAACGGTAGATTCCATCGCCATAGCCCACGTGGCGCCCGCCTACATTCTCGCCGGTTCCGACCCACACGGTGTGCGGATTCGAGGGATCAACGGCGACCGAACCAATCGAATAGGTCGATTGCTCGTCAAAAATCGGCGTCCAGGTGACGCCCGCGTTGTAGGTTTTCCAAACACCGCCGGAACCCACGGCGACGTACCACACAGAGGAATCGGACGGATCCCAGGCTATATCAGCGATACGACCGGACATAAAACCCGGGCCTATATTGCGCCACTTTAGTCCCTGATAGGGATCAGCAGCTTTGTCCTGCGCCAGCGTGGTGACGCTGGTGAGCAGTGCGGACGTAGTCAGAGTGACTGCTACGACCAAAGAGATTAAGCGAGACATCGGTTAGACCTTCGCAGTAAAAGGGTCGCGCAGCATAGCATCGGGATTTGATGCTGACAGCATTCTGCATAGGCTCGAAGTAATAAATGAGGAACTTTTACGATCCTCTCATCAAACCCCTTCGAAACCCGCCCCGCCTACGACATTTGGATTCGCTCCGAGCGTTGTATTAACCTCTCGAGCCCAGTACCCAGCGTTTGCGATTTCGCCAGCAGCCGGGAGCTGCGGCGCCGCGTGGTTTCACCGTAAGGCAGAGACGGGCTAAAGCCTTGGTTCACCCTTTCTTTTGCCGTTGAGACGGGCCACACTTTTATTCGATCAACTGAAAGGCACAGCTGAGGCTGTGATGCTTGCCGCTTAACATGTTCCAATTGCTTCCCGATCACATCACGGTCCGAATTCGGTTTTTAGTGCCCGTGCGATCAGTACTGATGTCTTTAGTCGCATTTTCGGCACTGCTGTCTTCAGCAGCTACCCACGCCGATATCTTTCGCCCTGCATACTTAGAGGTCCAGGAGCTCGACGCGGATCGTTATCAGGTGATCTGGCGCGTTCCTACTACCGGCATTCGAGGCTTGAATGCACAACCTCGCTTCCCCGAGGGAAGCGAGGTCCGGGGACAGCCGGTTGAGACGTTTGCTGGTGGAATGTATCAGCGGCGCTACGAGCTGCAGGTGCCAGGGGGGTTGAGCGGTAAAGAGATTGCCTTCGAAGGCGTTCTCGGTACAGCGACCGACATCATTGTGCGCTTTAGGTTGGAAAGTGGCGATGAGCAAGTCGAACAGCTCTCTCCGAGCGAAGCCCACTTTACCGTGTCCGGCACGCCAAGCCTGATTGATGTTGTTAGCAGTTATTTGATACTAGGTTTCGAACACATCCTCGGCGGCATTGATCACCTGCTTTTCGTGCTCTGCTTGATGCTGTTGGTGCGCAGCCTCGCCCGCTTGGTGGTTACGATTACAGCATTCACCGTCGCGCACTCGATCACACTCGCGGCCGCGTCGCTGGACGTACTGCAAGTACCCGGGCCACCGGTGGAAGCCGTCATTGCTCTGTCGATCATGTTTGTGGCGGCCGAGGTTGTGCGTGAAACTAGAGGCCAACAGTCGCTAACTACTCGCTCACCTTGGATTGCTGCCTTCGCGTTTGGTTTGCTACACGGCTTTGGATTTGCCGGCGCCTTGGCGGAAATCGGGTTGCCATCGACGGCGATCCCATTGGCGCTCCTGATGTTCAATGTCGGCGTTGAGTTAGGCCAATTGGCTTTCGTTGTGGTGCTGCTCGCAGCCTACTATGTCGTTTCGTCCTGGTCCTGGGTCAGGAGTCCACAGTTTCGGTCCGCGCTAGGTTACGTGATCGGCTCGATTGCCGCGTTCTGGACTATCGAGCGAATCGCATCTTTTCTGCCCTAGGCCTGCACGCTATCAAGCCGGCAAGGCAGCGCGGTGACGCGTAACACCAGGCTCAAACTTTGACTTTAGGCTCGCGTTATCTTCGTTCTTGAGCCCGACAACTCCGCTCGACGCGCAGGCGGACAAAACAGCTACGAGGGCGAAGGTAAGAGCAAATCTAAGCATTTACCGTACAGCTCTCGGTCGCGAATAGGATTTGCCTATAGTAGATGAGGAGCTGAACCTAGGCTGAATGGAGCCACTGAGTTATCAAAAAAGGTAGCTAGCCTTGCGCGACGACTCCGAGTGCTAAAAGTACAAGCGGCATTGTCATCATTGCCAGTAGAGTCTGCGCCGTAATTAGCGTAGCCATAAGAGGCGCGTCGCCTCCCATTTGTCTAGCGAGAATGTAGGCGCTGGATGCCGTGGGTAAAGAAAAAAACAGCACAAGCACTTGCGTCGTTGAGGTCGGTAGACCCAGTAGTAAAGCTGCCGAGTAAGCCAACAACGGCATCACAAGCAGTTTCGCTAGAGCGGATTTTAGAAGCGGAGACAAAGCCGAACCCACGTCCCGATAACTTAGACCTACACCGATCGCCAAAAGACCGAGGGGTAGAGCAGGACGACCAAGGATCTCGAAAACCGAATCACTCCAGCCGGGCAAAGCAATACCGGTAAAGTTCAAAGCGATACCCGTCGCACAGGCAATGATCAGTGGATTCGCAGCGACTTGGCGTAGAAAAGAACCGCTCTTTCCCAACTTGAGCGCAAACACACCAACGCAGAAAAGATTCACCAGAGGAACCATACAGGCGACCGCAAGGGCAGCGGTTGCTAAACCTTCAACACCCCAAATGCCCGAAGCGGAGGCCAGGCCTACATAGGTATTGATGCGAATGCTGCCTTGAAAGACCGAAGTGAAGGCGGCGTTCGTAGGGGCCAACCAAGAGGCACTCAACCAAAGTAATAAAGCCATGAGCGACATGCTCACCAATACAACTAGGAAAACACTAGCCAGGTCGGCAGCTGTAAAGGCGGCATTTGCCAGGGTATGTACGAGTAGGGCAGGAAAGAAAACAAAATAAGTCAGCCGTTCTGCCTGAGGCCAAAATTCACCGCCGGGCAGACGGAAGCGCCGAAACAGCGCGCCGAGCATCACGAGCAAAAAGACTGGGCCGAGCGCATCGAAGACAATCACGGGACAGCTCTATTCAAAGACGCCAGTGAGATGAAAGAGACCTAAAACGCGATACCGGCAACGCGCAAAATAACGCGACAGAATGAGATCAATCAATTGCGTCGCGACACGATCGGTCGCTGCAACTGCGAGTTTGATGGCGCTAGCACCGACCATCCCGGTGGCGGTGTAGCCGGTGTTGCACGCGGCTTGTAGGGAACCTGATGAGAGCGGTTGCGCAAGAAACGTCCTGGGCGATTGTATGCGGGCCAGTAACTGTTCATCCAGGCCGGGCTCGCTTCATAGCCGCTATCCTGGGAAGCTCGCCGATCACGGGCCGCTAGTTGGTCGGCACGCAGAGCAGCACGAGTCTGTTCTCGCTCTCGACGATCGGCGGCCATGCGATCGGTGGTTTCCCTCATTTCGGCAAGGCGTTCTGACAGAAGGGCTGCATCCGGCTTCGGCGGCAACTGCAATTCGATTCGTTCCGCGTCGCCCTCCGCTGGGGGGGCATCGCTGAACGTGGTAACGCCGTTCTCCACTGACTTGTACACGGTCTGAGAGTGCGCGGACTGAACAGCGCAAAGCAGGCAAATAGCCGCTAGCACGACTGAATAGAACGCGCCCTTAGAGGCTAGCCATCGAAAAGGAATTGCGCCACGAAGACCCATGGCCAAAGTATAGGGCACCAGAAGCAGCTAGCGGCTTTGGATTTGGCTCCCGCTAGCTAAACGCTATGCGCGAACGCAGATGACCTCGATGGCCGATAACGGCAGGCTAGGAAAGAAACACCGCTCCGCCGACCACCGCTTGTGCGGCCAGTGCCATGGTCACAAAGATACCAGCGAGGAGCAAAACAAACCCGATGCGTCGAAAGACTCGACGCAGCGCGGTGCGGTCAATGCCGTGTGAACCGCGAATTTAGAGCACCATTTCGATGGCCTCAATGAGCTTTTTGCTATTTGGTCGCGTGCTGCTATCAAAATGCTCAATAACCTGGCCATCGCTATCGATGAGATATTTATTAAAGTTCCAAAGCGGTGGACCCGCCTGGCGCGATAGTTCTTTGAACACCGGGTTTGCTCCGCTCCCCTTTACGGGCGTCGGCGCTAGCATGGTGAAACTCACCCCAAAGTTTACAAAGCAGACGTCTGCCGCTTTCTCTTCGCTGGCAGCTTCCTGATTGAAGCTGTCACTAGCAAATCCTATAACCACTAGACCGCGCTCCTCATAGGACTTATGTAACTTTTCTAAGCCCTTGAATTGCGGGGTAAATCCGCAGTGGCTAGCGGTATTGATGAGCAGTGCCGGTTTGCCCTCAGTCAAGGCACAAAGGTTGACGTCATCCTTCGCGTGAAGGCGACGCATATCCTTATCGAGATAGGACGGACAGGCAGCGCTAACCGTCTGAGAAATCAGAATAGGCAAAAACAACAAACCTGCTGACAAGCTAAAACGCTTCAGCATCGTGCATGCCCCCCGGTGCATGTGTTAGAGATATACGCCTGCTTTCGCGAGAAGGATCAGCCGTGGTTTAGCAGCAAGCCCTATTGGCTCACTGCTTTGCTTTAGTGGCGATTTCGGCCGAGCTTGGAATGCTAGGGCTTTGCGGTTTTCGCAGACCAACTGCTAGGGCTGTGGTTTATAGAGCGATTCCATGACTTGATCGATAGTAAACGTGCCCGGTCGTTGACGCGGCGGAAAGGCTTGCAGAGATTGTACGAATTGGGTGACCGCGACGCGCGCCATGCCCGCCGCAGGCGCGATCTTTTTGTCCCACCAGAAGTTGTAGCCATTGGAATCCGTATCGGCTCGCTCGAAGGGGTCTCGACGGAGATGAAATACCTTCGGGATGCGTAGCGTAACGAACGGGTCTCGCCACACATCAAAACGGCGCGCTCGCTGTTCAGCGAACACTGTTTTCCAATCGTCCACTCGCGCGGCGGTAAGCAAGCCATCGTCACTGAAGTAAAAGAACTCTCGGCGCGGTGTTTGTTGCGAATCGCCCTTTAGGTAAGGTAGGAAATCATAGCCGTCCAAGTGAACTCGGAACTCCTTAGAGCCAACCGAGTGGCCTTCCTTGAGCTTTGCTCGGATATCTGCCTCGCCTGCCGCACTCATCAGTGTGGGAACCCAATCGAGATGAGACATTACCCGGTTGCTGATTTGGCCGGGCTTGATATTCCCTGGCCAACGGACCATCGCCGGTACGCGAAAACCACCTTCCCAATTTGTGTTTTTCTCCCCACGGAATGGGGTAATCGCAGCGTCGGGCCACATATTGTAATGGGGGCCATTGTCTGTGGAATACAGCACGATTGTATTGTCAGCGATTCCCAGTTCGTCCAACCGGGTAAGAAGCTGGCCGACATGGCCGTCGTGCTCGACCATTCCATCGTTATAGAAACCCTGCCCGCTCGCACCGAGCTGATCCTCTTTTACATGCGTGTAATAGTGCATACGAGTGGAGTTGAACCATAGAAAGAATGGCTTCTCGTCAGAATGCGCCTTGTCCATGAACTGAAGCGCGGCACTCAAAAATTCTTCGTCCACGGTCTCCATGCGTTTGCGAGTGAGCGGCCCTGAATCTTCGATTCGACCGTCAGCGGAAGATTTGATCACGCCGCGGGGCCCAAACAATTTGGAAAACATCGGATTTTTCGGCCAGTCCGGATCCTCTGGATTCTCTTCCGCATTCAGGTGATAGAGGTTGCCAAAGAATTCGTCAAAGCCATGATTCGTCGGCAAAAACTCGTCTCGATCACCGAGATGGTTCTTCCCAAACTGACCGCTAACGTAACCCAGCGGTTTCAATAGTTCCGCAAGCGTCGGATCCTCCGCTTGAATGCCAATCTCGGAGCCGGGAATACCGACCTTGGTCAAACCGGTACGTATCGGGTGCTGGCCGGTAATGAAAGCAGAGCGACCCGCAGTACAACTTTGTTCGCCATAGTAGTCCGTAAAGACCATACCCTCATTCGCGATCCGGTCGATATTAGGCGTCAGATAGCCCATCTGCCCCATGCTGTAGCGACTGATGTTCCAAAGGCCAATATCGTCACCCCAGATAACCAAGATGTTGGGGCGCTCGGCGCCATGAGCGTATCGCATGCCAGCGCCTAGCAGCAGGCAAACGAGCAATGGCATGAACTGTCTTCTTGCAACTTGATTTCGCAGTCTTGTAAGCATCTTTGTCTCTTTGAGGTTTTATCGGGTTGGGCGGGCGTGCGCCGAAGCTCGGAAGATCGCATTGGCGACAATCACATTGAGACCATCCTGATAGGCCCGCACGGTAGGATCTTGGGTGAAGGCTACCAATTGTCCTCGGCCAAGGGAGCTGGTCATTACGAAAGGCTTGTAAGCCATTTGCCGACGATTGCTATCCCAGATATGACCGCTAGCGACGATGTCATCTGCCCCCGCAAATAAGGCTGCGTTGACACCGTCGTTTAAGCGCAGCGGCGTGTACACATCAGCCGTGCGTGCAAGCACCGTGAGCTGGGAAGCTACGCCCGCGGTCAACCAATGATCCGGGTCAACGGAAACTCTTAGTTGCGCACCCCCAAGCGACGCGGGATCGCTATCAATGGGCGCGAGGGCCTTGCTGAGAGATTCTTTATCGAGCTCCGTACCCTGCACGCGCGCCTCATCATGCTTGTCGCTCTCGCTATCTTCATCCCCATCGAGCGCGGCTATGCGGTACTCACGGCGGCTTGCCAAGAACTCGTTATCGGGATCGGCGAGCAAGCGAGTAGCTCGCGCAAGGGTGATTAGAACACCACCCCGTTCCACCCACTCGCGCAGCTCGGTAATAGCACCATCGCTCATGGTGTCTGCATAGCCTTGGTAGCTATCGGGCAGAACCACAACCTGGAAACGCGATAGATCGGCGCCTGCAAGTTGGCTGGTCCGAATGGCCGTCACCGGGTAGGCAAACTTGCGCTCAACGACGTAGCGAAAATTGCCAGCGGAGTAACTGCTGGTGGGTTCGTCCCAGGCCATCGCAATCCGCGGCGGGTTGTGGCGAACCACATTTTCACTGCCGAGGCTCGGGCCTTCAGTTACCCAGCTGTCATCAACGGCAATCACGCGCGCATTACTACGTTTCGTCAACTCTTGGACCGTGCTGTGAATACTCGGAGAGTTGTCGGCAACGTCCAAAATCAATGTGCCCGCACTGTAGCGTTCACCACCCAGGGTAAAAGCTTTATCGGCGCTTTTGACGGACAGCCCTTCGCGCAAGGCATGGCTCAAAAACTGGATGGCGCTGAGTTCGCCCCAGGAGACTAGATAGGACACCCTTGCTTCGTTTGGCATGAGCGGAATCGGCATCTCGCCGGCGGCGATCGCTTGGCCGACAACGGACACCTGCTGATCACAGGCCACCGACTCCAGATTCATCAGTAAAGGAAGCGACCACGCGGTCACATCGTACATTTCGTCGGGAAGGTTCTTCGCATGCAAGCGCTCTTGCTCCGCCACAAAATTCGGATCCATCGGTGTTTCCCGGTCCATCAAAGTGCGCAAGAGGCGCTTCGCAGGTTGTGCAAGCGGAATAATCAATGAACCGGCATCGAAGCTGCGACCGCAGGCGTTGAAAGCATTGGTGGCTCGACTCAGCTCCACGCCCTGCGCGGCGAGCAAGGCACCTAACCGATCAACACCGTGCTGGTCGACCTGTGCGGGCACCAAGTAGGTTTTTACCTCGTCGCTCTTACCCTCCTCTATGGCAGTGCGCTGATACGCGTAGAAGTCTTGCAGGAGCTTTTCGTGATTTGTCGCCACGGTTTCGGCCGTGCCCATCGAGGTTAGGAAGTGATTGCGGACAGTCGCCTCAAAGGGAACTTCGCTGCCGTCGTAGCGGCGTACGAGCAGGCCCCGAGCCGAAGCCTGCTCGTAGGTCATAGCCACGCTTCCAAAGTAGGATGGCCAGCTGGCGCCGTAACCCGGATAAAAAGCGTCGTAGACTTCACGCGTGAAGTAGTCGAGACCAAATTTATCGAACCAACGCGCGTTGGTGCGACCGAAGAGTTCAAGACTCGCGCGCTGATCGGCCGCCAGATTCGGGTTGTAAGGCACCGCTTCTGGAGCAAAATAGTAGGTGGAGTCCGAGCCCATTTCGTGCAAATCAACGAAAGCCACCGGTAGCCAATCGAGTACCGCATCGGCGTGCGTGCTTGTCTCCGGCTGCGTTCGAATAAACCAGTCCCGGTTTAAATCGAAGAGATAGTGATTGGTGCGACCGCTAGGCCAAGGCTCATTGTGTTCCGCCGAGAGTCGATCACTGCTAGCCTCGAGACCGAGAGCGGTTTCGAAACGATGGATAAATCGATCCCGGCCGTCGGGGTTCTGAATAGGAACCAGCACAACGACCGTATCGCGCATAATCCCACTTACCCGTTTGTCTTCACGGGACGCCAATAGGTGATAGGCGGTCATCATCGCGGCATCGGTGGAAGAAACTTCATTCCCATGAACGCTGTAGGCAAGCCAAGTAGTCGGCGCGATCTCGCTGATCAGTTTTTCCGCCTGTGCCGGTGAGGTAACGCGGGGGTCGCGTAAAGCGCGCATCGCCTGCTTGTTTTCGTCGATCCGCGCAATGTTGTCTGGTGCAGAAACGGCCACGTAAAACAGTTGTCGTCCCTCCCAGCTTTGCCCGTAGTCAAAGACACGAAGTCGATCCGGGGCTGCCTCAGCAAGCGCATCAAAATACCGCCTTACGTCGGCCGACCAGGTGATGCGTTTTCCAATCGGATAGCCGAGCACCGACTCAACCGTAGGGACACTTGGATCGTAGCGGTCTTCTAGCCATTGAACGGACGAATCGCCGCTGATCGGACTGCGGTCGGATTCTGCAGCAGACACCTCTGGCCCGTAAGAAGCCCAGAGGGTGGCCGTTAGAAGGACAGCAACTGCATGCCGCATTCTTAGGGAGCGAAGTGAGCGCCTGACGGCTCTGGATAGCATCGGTGGTATTCCTAGTGGCCTTAAAAAGGCTATGTTGCGAGTACGAGGCGGCATAAACAAGTCAGACGACAGTTTTTGTCATCACATCACCAACGATCATCGCTCTGTGGATCCGCCGTGATGCGATAATTCCAGGAAACTACCGCAAGCTAGGAGTTCATTATGCGCGCCCTGTTCTACCTCCTCACGACATTGGTTACGGCTTTTTCGATAGTCGCAGGCAGCTTTGGCGAAGAAAGAGCCTCGGGGGTGGCTGTGGAACCCCAAGCTCTCATTAGCGACATGCTCGACGACTTCCATCTGGCTGCGGCCGCAGCTGACCGTGATCGCTACCTAGGCCACTTCGCGAAGGACGCCGTATTTATGGGCACTGACGATTGGGAGCGATGGCCACTTGATGAATTCACCGAATACGTAGAGCAGCGATTTGCGAATGGTGGGTGGGCTTATAGTGCGGAGAGCAGAAATATTTCCTTTGGCCCAAAGGGAACGTTCGCATGGTTCGATGAGCTGATGATTTCCGAGCGCTGGGGTCGATTTCGTGGCACTGGGGTTGTGTTAAAAGAGCAAGGCAATTGGAAAATTGCCCACTACTCGCTGACCATCCTCATTCCCAATGAAAGCTTCGCAGCTATCTCGGAGGCAGCGACAAAGGGCTTTGAAGAAAGAAAGACCAAAGAATAAGAAAACACAGAAAGAGGTTTTTGTACCATGTCCGAACAAGGCCATGCAGTCAGCTATTCGCAAACGACGCTAACCGAATTAATGATCCCCGCCTATGCCAATTTCGGTGGGAAAATTCACGGCGGTACGCTTCTTTCACTGATGGATAAGGTTGCTTACGTCTGCGCAAGCAAACATGCTGGAAACTATTGCGTGACCGTGTCGGTAGATAACGTTCACTTTTTGGAGCCGGCGGAAGTTGGCGAATTGGTATCAATGATCGCGTCCGTGAACTACGTAGGCACAACCTCGCTAGTAGTCGGGATACGCGTAATTGCGGAGAACGTGCAAACCGGGATTAAGAAACACACAAATACCTCGTATTTTACGATGGTTGCGAAAAACCCAGAGGGGGAAAAAGCGACCGTTCCTCCGCTGATCCTTGAGGACCCGGAGGAAATCCGGCGCTTTGCAAGCGCCCTCCGTCGAAAACGGCTTCGCCACTACATCACAGAACGAATGGAGGAGTACAAAAGCAGTTTTGTGGTCGACCAAGACACTCGCACCTTTCTCTCAGAGGAACGTTGCGTGATCCGGCTTCCCGATGAATAGAGCGGAAGTAAACACGAGCTGTCCTTACTGCTGGGAGCCATTGGTGATCCTAGTCGAACCGTCGGACGTCGATAACGAGTACGTAGAAGACTGCCAGGTGTGCTGTCGCCCAATGTTGGTATGGGCATCGATAGATGAACAGGGCGAGTATCAGGCCATGACAAGACGCGAGGACGATTGAGTCAAACAGATGCGACCAAAGGTACTTATTCTCGGCGGCGGGTTTACCGGTCTAGCCTGCGCAAACGAGCTTTCATCGCGCAGCTTCGACGTAGCGCTTGTCGATCAAAAAACCCACTTTGAGTTTCTTCCAAATATTCATGAGTTGCTCTCCGGTGTAAAGCAGCCGCATCAGCTGCGCCTGGAGCTAAAGGCGGCGATGCGTTCGCTTGGCCACAAATTTGCACAGGGGAAGGTCACCGCATTTGACCCAAAACGCAGAACCGTGACTGTAGCGGGACACCCACAATTGAGCGCAGATTACCTGGTAGTCACCCTAGGTGGAGTAGATACGGATTTTGGTGTGCCCGGCGTGCGTGAACACGCGTTCGGATTTAAATCGGTCGATCAATGCGCTCGCATCGGCCAGCGCTTCGAGCGCTTAAAGAAAAGCGGTAAGGATTTTCATCTGGCAGTTATAGGCGCGGGGCTTGAGGGCATAGAGGCGGCAGGAGAATTGTTACGGGGACCTGAAGACGGTAGGAGCCGTTGCAAGCTGCACCTGATAGAAGCTCAATCCACGGTACTACCCGAACGCGGTGGCGCGGTCAGCAAACATCTCCAACAGCTATTCGAGAAAGAATCCGTAGCGGTGCATCTCGGAGAGGCGGTAAGCAAGATCACCGCCAAAACGCTTACGCTGGCAAGTGGCTCTCGAATCCGCTCTGATTTGACCGTATGGACTGGAGGCGCAATACCTAACCCGCTGCTGGTTGAAGCAGGTCTGGCAAACAAGAACTGCTGGGTACCGGTGGAAAGCACGCTGCTCCATCCGGATTTTTCCGACGTTTTTGTCGGCGGTGATTCGGCCGCTCCGCCGGAGCCGGTCAGCAAACAGGCCTATAACGCCCTAGATATGGGCAAAGTTATTGGCAAGAACATCAAGCGCAGACAAGCGCGTTTGCCAGCTTTGGAATATCGCCCAGCGACTAAACCGCAACTCATTTCCGTGGGCGATCTAGATACGGTTTTGTTGGCAGAACGCTTTGCCCTCGCTAGCCCAAGCCTAGCGCCCGGTAAGGAGCTGATCTTTAACACGGTTATGACCCAGCTGGATCAACGCTCCGCGCCGTTGCGCATCGGTTCCGTTCTCGCACGAAATCAACAAGCGGCCAGCGAGCTACTATGGCCAGCACTGCGCCAAAGAGACCTACTAAAACGCGCACGGCAGGTCCGGCTTCTTCGATGAAAAAGGTGATATTTGATACGGACATCGGCATCGACGACGCGATGGCTTTGCTTTTTTTGCATCACGCGCGCGACGCCGAATTGCAAGCCGTCACCACGGTCGCGGGCAACGCCAGTATTGATGACACAACGCGCAACGCCCGCTATGTCTGCGACCGCTTTACCATCGACGCGCCTGTGCATCGCGGTGCAGCTGGCAGTCTTGGTTCGGCCCTGGGCGAGGGTTTTCCCGACTTTGTCCACGGCAAGAACGGTCTAGGGAACATCGAGTTTGCTGAGCCGGAACACCCGGAACATAAAACATCGGCCAGCGATGCGATCATCGAGATGGCTAAAGCACAACCGGGAGAGCTCAGCATCGTTGCCGTCGGGCGCCTTACAAATATCGCAGTCGCATTGCAGCAATGCCACGAACTCCCCGCATTGCTTCGTGAGATTGTCGTTATGGGTGGTGTTTTCATGCGCAACGGCCAAAGCGGAAATGTCTCACCTGTGGCCGAGGCAAACATGGCAGGAGACCCGATGGCGGCGGATTTCGTTATGGGCAGTGGTGCTTCCGTGACCATCGTTGGCCTCGACGTCACGCAGCTCACCACCATGGATGAAGCCTTCGTTGGACAGTTAGCAAAAACCGCTGGCGACAGCGGAGCCTTTATCCACCATATCACTCGCCACTATTTTGATTTTTACGAGAGCATAAAAAAACAGCGCGCCTGCCCAATCCACGATTCCAGCGCCGTTGCCTATCTGCTTCGACCGGATCTCTATGAAATCGAATCGGGGCCCGTCCGCGTCGTCGATCAGGGCCTGGCGCTGGGACAGACAATCATGGGCCGCGATAACGCGCGCTATCAAATTGACGGGTGGGAAGGTCGGTCAGCGGTCAATGCCTGCGTAAACGTTGACGCGGACGCGGTTAAGGCATTGTATCTGAGTACGCTCCGCTCAGCGCGCTAACTGTTCCAGACGTTCCTTTAGATAGCTGCCGGCCGTATAGCGTTCCGATAAGGGCAAATCCAAGCGCGGCGCTAAAAAGTAGGGCATAGCAATTCGGGATTCTCGACTTGCCGGTCCCTTAGGATTCACAACCCGATGAGAAGTTGAGGGCAAAGCGCCACTGCTGGCTTCTTGCAGCATATCGCCGGAGTTAATAATGATGTCGCCGAACTGTCCGGGTACGTCTGCCCACTCACCGTTGCGCAGCAGAACCTGCAAACCGGGCTCCGCCGACACGGGCAGCAGCGTGAGCAAATTGATGTCCTCGTGAGCGGCGGCGCGAACAGCACCATCTGGCTCAACTCCTTGCAGTGGAGGATAGTGCAGAATCCGCAGCAGGCTATCACTCGGAGAAAGAGATTCGGATAGCCGACCCCGTATTTCTACTGGCAAATCGGGGGCACAGTGATGGTCTAACCAGGCCAGCAACTGACGCCCGAGTTGCTGCGCCGCAGCTAGGTGACCTACCGCGTCAGCGCGCAGGTTTTCCGGCATCGTCGTATCGGGAACAATATGAAAGAATTCTTTGAGGTCTTTCTTGTCGTGGCCAACGGCGGTCTCAGAAACGTCTGGCGAAATATAGCCACTGGTATTGCCAGAAGCTGTCTCCGTTGCCTTGTACTGCCACTTCTCATCACCCAAAAAGAATTCTTTCCAACACTCTGCCATACGCGCCAGGCGACTGGTCGCAGCTGCGCTGCCGGGTTCAGCGCTATGATCTTCTCTCCCTGCGAGAGAAGTGTTGCGGAGCACGGCAAACCCGGTGCGCCTAAGCGTATCAACAAACGCCTCATCGGCATTCGCAGATAGCATGTCCACGACACTGATACTCATTTTTAGATCTCCCCCAACCTCATCAGGGCGCGAGCCTACCCTAGCTAAGCTAGCCCGCTTTTTTCCTGTTCTCAAGCTCGTTTGCAAGAGTGCTCGCCAGCAGCAATAGCAGCAGCGACCCGTAGCAAACGGCGCCAAACTTTAGCACCGCCGAATAACCAAATGCATCTACAACTGTACTGGTGAGGAATGGACTGACAGCAGTCCCGCTAGTGGCACCGAACAGCAGGGTTGCAACCAAACTCGGGGTAGGCTCAGAGGTGAGCGTAGTGGCGAAGGCAATGACCATTTTCAAAAGGCCGAGATTGGCAAATCCCCAGAGTACCGCAAGCCACAAAATCAATTGAACGTTGGAGCTGAGAATGAGCGGAAGGGTTCCTAGCAGTGCGCCTAGCGCTCCCGCTAGCATCATCCACCTCACGCCGACACGCAGTACCAGCCAAGCGACAAACAGTTGTGCGATAAACATGCCGGTCCAGAAGCGGGCGACAACGGTCCCTGCCTCTTCCTCGGGCACAAGCAGCGCTGACTGCAAGTGCAGCGGTAGCCACCACAGCAGCGAGTACTGCCCTAGCGTGTACAGAAATAATGCCAACACGCAGAGCCAAATAGACAATGACCATCGACGATACGAGGCTATCAGCGTTTGCAAGGTTCCGCCTCTGGCCTGCTCACCGGCACGTCCCTGACTCGGGAATACGGAGCTAATTGTGAGCGCAAATAGCCCAAGCGCAACACAACTGAGAACCAAATAGGTACTCGACCAATGCCACTTCTGTGCAACCGAGTAAACGGCGAGGAGGGACACAATAATGCCTGCGGTACTAAAGGAAGCATCAGTGATAACGAGCATGGATGCGCGCTGCGATTCCCGATAGCTAGCAGCGATTACGCTGGCCGCTGCGGCTAGTGCGATCCCGCAGCTAACGCCAATCAGCCCAAGACTTAGTTGAATGATCACGGCGACAGCCGAGAACCGCAGCAGCACCATGGCAGAGACCAGTGACAGCGATAGAACGAGAAAAAGGGCTCTGAAAGAAAAGCGGCTGACAGCATAAACCGCGGCCGCAGATCCTAGCAAAATGCCCAGGGTAAGCCAGCCAAACAAGCGGGCTGCGGCCGAGTGATCAACCCCCAGAGTTGTCGCCAGTGGTGGAATTACGACGCCAATCGGCGACAACATGCCGGACATAATGAAATAGGCGAGAAAGCATGCGAGCGTTACTCGCTGTTGGTTTCTGAGCAAGGTCTTGTTGACACCGAAAAAACCATTGAAGACCAAGCAGCTTACCAGCGCGTAAACTTGCCGTCTGTCCCACATGCACGAAACGAAAATGGAGAGTGCCATGCGCTCAGTTGTCGTCACCGGCGCATCGACCGGTATTGGTCACGCTACCTGCACAGTGCTGGTCCGTAGCGGGTTTCGCGTTTTTGGTTCACTCCGCAAAAAGGAAGATGCTGATCGCCTCCAGGAAGAACTCGGCTCTAGCTTCGTGCCCTTGCTATTTGATGTAACCGACCAACAGGGTATTGCGCGGGCCGCAGAGGAGGTTCGCGCTGCGCTTAATGGACGAACCCTCGCAGGCCTGGTGAATAACGCGGGAATCGTAATGCCAGGCCCGCTACTCGATATGCCGGTAGCAGACTTCCGTCAACAGAT
>JBCBZV010000198.1:0-5622 GCA_039815155.1 Pseudomonadota bacterium | reverse complement strand
CATGCAACGCCTCGCCGAACCGTCGACAACCGATGCATTCCTTGCGGGCTTGTCCAGAGGGCACGGCCTCGCGTTGGCTGCTCGAGATCGACACGGAGTTCTTGGCGAATGCCACCCAGGTACGACTTTTGGGTTTCGCGCCTACCTCTGCGTGTTTCGAGCACAGGGTAAGGCGTTTTTTTATGCCGTTAATGCAGACAGCGAGACCGCCGACTACGAGCGTTTTACCGAGTATTTCATTGATCTGCTTAAGGTTGCGCCTGCAGTTCAGCAGCCAGCGGTTCCAATCAGAGACTTACATAGCTACACCGGCCTCTACAAATTGGAACCAGCCAACATGGCTGAATTCGCTTGGCTCGACTGGATGTTCAACTCCGTGTGGCTGAGCGTGGATCACCAGCGGAACGGACTGTTGATGAACTCCTTACAGAGTTCAAGAGCCCTGCTCTTGCCGTTGGGTGATGGTCTCTTTCGTAATGCCGAGCGCGCTACGGCTTCTCACATATTCCTTGGCCCCGAAGGCAGCGTGCTAAGTACCGGTCTTACGACCTGGACGAAAGAGTCGCCATTTAAGCTCGTACTAGGCTGGTTGAGTCTTACAACAGGTCTGTTGGGGCTGCTCTACGTTTTTTTTCGCGGGCTATGGCTTGTTGCGTGCGGGCGTATTTTCGGTAACACGGCCATACTACTACCCTGGCTCAGTTTGATGTCATTTGCGCTCCCCGTTTTCCTGTTTAGCCTGCAGCCTTTTTTGAAGTTTGGCGAGCTAACCCTAGCGAGTGTGCTTTTGGCTTTGTTGAGCGGGGCCTTACCTGTTTCCCTGATGTACGCTTTGTACTGCTCTTTTCGGGGCAATAAACTTGCGCTTAGCGACCTGTGCGCCCTCCTAGCCGGATTACAGTTATGCCTGGTGCTGTTAGCGCAGGGTGTGCTTCCGTTCGTTTTTTGGCGCTAGCTTCATGTTGCCTAGTACATGTTACTGGGCTGTTCCATTGCCTTAAGCTCTAACGTCCGGTATCTCGGTAGCAGTAGCGCAAATGAAACGAGCATATTCTATCGTGATTCAAAGCGTCACGTTTGCTGCTCTTAAACTTCTAGTTCGGTTGATTAGTGCATGAACTACGAGCCAGTTACGGTGCCTCGCGCGTTCGCTTTTTGGTCGCGAGTATTAATTTCCTGACTCGCTGAGCAAAAAAACAAGTGCTTCGTAAGGGGGTTATCAGCAGTGTACTAAAGCTTAGTTTGTGTATTCATCGTGTTACCTAGAGCGGCTGGTGACTATTTCCGCCAGGCCCCCACAGAGTCCGGTAGGTTGCCGGTGAAATTCCGAATTGTTTTTTGAATGACTTTGAGAAGGCTTCGCTGCTGGAGAAACCGCACATTTCAGAGATAATTCCGGTCGGGAGCGATGCTTCTTGTAAGTGGTTTCTTGCGTGATCGAGTTTTAAGCTCAAAAATAGCTTAGCGGGCGTCTCACCGAATTGTTTAACACACTGTCGGTAGAACTGGCGCTCACTCATTCCCATGGCTTCCGCCATTTCGAAAACACTGGTACCTGTAGAAATCCGGCTCTCTAACCAAGCAACAAGCCCGGACAAGTTTGCCGACGACTTTATCTGTAAGGCAAGCGGCTTAGAGTACTGGGACTGGTTCCCCGGACGCATGACTTGGACGACGACTATTCTTGCAATCTCTACCGCCAGCTTCTCACCGTGATCACGATCAACTATCGCCAGAGCTAGATCTATACCTGCAGTAACACCCGCAGAGGTCCAGACGCCCTTGTCTTCAACGAAAATCTCTTCCTTCATGACAAAAGCGTTAGGAGCATACTTGCTTAACTGATGTATGCCCATCCAATGCGTGACGCACTTACGATTGTCAAGAACTCCTAAGTGAGCAAGCAAAAATGCGCCGCTACAAATCGCCACTGTTCTATCGACGGTCTCAGTGGCCTTTCTCAGCCAGTTCATTAAACGACTATCGGCGGTAGCGGAAAATACTGCTTTCGAACCACCACCTGGCACAACGATCGTATCGGACTTTCGGACCTTGGGTAGTTTGTCGACCCTTAAGGTCAATCCATTGCTTGCGCTAACGGTGTTTTTTGTGCCCACAAACAGTACTTCGTAGCAGCCTTTGGTGTGCCGTGCCGCAATCGAGAAGATGTCCGCAGGACCCGTGAGATCGAGGGACAACAAGCCTTCGAAACACACAAAAATAATTCGCGATGATTTGGCAGAAATAGACATATTATAGTCATACCCGACATCGTCTTATTTGTCTATAAATACGCTTCACGGAAATTAGCAAGCGCGAGCTTTAGATCTTTAAGGAGGCAAGTCGATTGAAAATCCAAATGTTTATTTACCCAGGTATGACTTTGTTGGACCTAGTCGGACCACTGCAAGTATGGAACTCGTGGCCTGGGGCTGAATTTCAACTAGTAGGGGAGAACAAGGGAGTAGTCGCAACTGACTCAGCGCTGAGCGTTCACGCAACACACGTGTTCGGGGATGCTTGGAGTGACCCAGACATTCTCTTTGTGCCAGGTGGAACTGAAGGGACCTTCGCGCTGCTCGAAAGCAACACCGTGATCGATTTTCTTGCGGATCGAGGACATCGAGCGGGTTGGGTCACTAGCGTTTGTTCCGGCTCCGTGGTGCTCGCTGCTGCAGGCTTACTGGACGGCTATCGGGCGACAAGTCACTGGATGGCGCGCGACATGCTTGCGGCTTTCGGCGCAGAAGTAGTGTCCGATCGTTGGGTGATTGATCGAAATCGAGCCTCCGGTGGCGGAGTCACTGCTGGGATTGATTTTGGCTTAGCCATCATGGCGCACGTGACGAAGAACGAAGCGATGGCAAAGGCTATTCAGTTGATGCTGGAGTACGCGCCCGAACCGCCTTTCACTAGCGGTTCTCCAGAACTGGCAGAGCCTCATATTCTTCAAGCGACCATGGATCGGTTTAACTCTATCGCACCGGAAGAAAGGGAGAGGCAACTTGCGACCGCAGTTGCACGCTTCAAAAAAATCAAGGTTTAAGGAGAAAAAAATGCGTCGAGTGGAACCTTTTGCGAACAAGCCGGAAACGCATGCAAGCGGAATTCTCAGCGAGCAAAACCTGTTTATCGCCGGACAAGTCGGGCAGCATCCAGAGTCCGGGGAAACGCCTGATGCCTTAAGCGGCCAAGTAGAGCAATCACTGAAAAACGTCGTCGCAGTTGTCAAAGAGGCTGGGGGAGAACCTGAAGATATTACCAAGCTTACGGTCTACGTTACCGACATGGGCAAGGTTCACTCCGAATTTTCGAAGATTTCGGCTCTATTTGCAGCTGCGTTTAAGGATTCCTATCTTCCCGCGATATCGCTGATAGGTGTTTCAGCATTGATGAGCCCGGACTGGTCAGTTGAGATAGAAGGGCATGCCATACTGCAATCTGCGCGGGCCTAACTGACATGATTGATTTCGAAGATCTCGCCGAATTAGATCGCCAATACGACATTGCGATTGCGGTTCCGGATATCCAAAGAACAGCATCGAAGCTGTTAGAAGAAGGGAAGCGGCTCCGTGAAGACAATGCGGCTTATAGGGAGTTTTTTTACGGAGGCGACGAATTACAAAATCTGGACTACTTTCCTGCGTCCACATCCAGCCCACTGCTGGTCTACATACACGGGGGATACTGGCACCGTTTTGACAAGTCTTTTTTCTCTAACGTAGGACAAGCTTGGAACGCGGTGGGCGTTTCGGTTGCCGTGATCAACTACCGATTAGCGCCTATTGCTAGTATGGGTGTAATTGTCGATGACGTTCGTCGAGCAATCGTGTGGCTTTGGAAAAATGCTGAGAAATTAGACTTCGATGCGACAAACATCGTATTAGCGGGGAGCTCTGCCGGGGGACACTTAACCGCAATGATGCTAGCCACGGAATGGTCATTGGTGGATAGCTCACTGCCTTCTAACTTGGTAAAAGGGGGCGTATCCATAAGTGGTTTACACGACTTATCCCCCTTCCTACGTGCCCCTTTTTTAAAGGACGTTATAGGCCTCACACCGGATGACGTCGATCAATACAGTCCTGCAGGCCTGCTACCTCCCACAAATGTGCCCGTGATTACATGTGTAGGCGGTGATGAATCACCAGCGTTTCATGCCCAGAATCGTCTGCTAGCCGAAAGGTGGCCCATCAACCATAAATTGGATGTTCTAGCACCCGCGACGAATCATGTAACGGTCAACGCGCTCTTGGTTGACCCTGCCAGTGACTTGTTTAGAGCGACTCAGTCACTGTTCTAGCTTCGGAGCGGCATATCGAATCGTCAATGCCAAGTCTTACTGAGGCTTTTGAAAGATGAGTGACGCACTGGCCCTTAGAATATAAAAGGATCTTTGATGGAGAAAATAGTAATTTCCGGTGTTACTTCAGGGCTAGGTACGGAATGGCTATATAAGCTAGATACGGGTGGTCCCATAGAGTTCTTTATTCTTGCAAGAAACAAAGAGAAACTCAGATCACTACTGAATCGAAGACCTTTATCCAACAAGGCGCACTTCATTTCCTGTGACTTTAGTTCTCTCGCATCGGTAAATTTGGCATCAGAAGAAGTATTTTCTCGCGCCAACTCCATTGATGTCTTGATTAATAATGCAGGAATGTGGGGTAAGGACGATATTCAACTCTCAGAGGACCAAATTGAACTGACGTTCGCTGTAAATCAGCTAGCTCCGTACGCGCTTACCGGGAGACTTATGCCATTGCTGCTAAATTCCACCAACCCTAGGGTAGTGAACACTGCTTCCTTTAGGCACTCTGGCGCGAAGATTGCCAAAGACGATATTGAGCTTAGAAGAAATTTCAACGCAGAACTGGCTTACTGTAACAGCAAGCTCTTCAATATCTTGTTTACCAGACAGTTAGCAAAAATTACTGCAGATTCTCCCCTACGCGTGAACTGCTTTGATCCAGGAATCGTGAATACTCCCATGTTGAAGGTCGGCTTTCCCGAATGGCTGAGCGTCGCCTATCCACTGATAGCCAGACTCGTGGCACGTAGTCCTAAAAGAGGAGCGGAAACGGGAGTATTCCTCTCGAAAATAACCAGAGATGAGAAAATATCGGGCGAGTACTTTAAAGATAAGAAAATAAAGAAAGTGAGCAGTCTAGCTAGAGACGCGGATTTAGCGGAGTGGCTTTGGTCGCAGTGTGAAAGTTTTTCTGGCTTAAAATATCCACAGCTAGAATAAAGAGGCTCGTAGTCTTCCCCTCAAATCGGACATGTAGGAGCTAGAGGTTTCTGGCATTTTGACAATGCAAGGAGACTCAGATGAAACGATCAAAATTCAGCGAAACCCAGATCATAGCGATCTTGAACGAGGCTGACGCTGGCCTAACCGTTAAAGAAGCTAGTCGGAAGCGCCGTATCAGAGGCGCGTATTTTGCTTCGCGCTCGCTTGTGGATCTGTTGTCTTTTTGCACGGTGTGCCGTTGAGCTGCCTGGCAGGTCATGACTGGACAATTACACTGCGCTAGGAGCAATCTTCCTGATCCAGAAACTTCTGACGCAGTGCGGCGTAAAGACCATTCTGAGCCAGCAATTCTTCATGGTTCCCCTGCT
>JBCBZV010000176.1:0-6723 GCA_039815155.1 Pseudomonadota bacterium | reverse complement strand
GCTGCGTCCTAACCGCGACGCTTTGCTGCTACACCGTTCACGAAAAGACTGCGCATAGACAACCGTACCAGCCTTACCCGCTCGCTATGCAGTACCGCTACGCTCTAAAAGTGCCGGGCGTAGCCAGCCAAGTCCAGTAATCATGCTGGACTTGGCATCCCTTCTAGTAGCCCTTCTAGGAGACTTTCTAAAGCCCTTTCTAAGATCCTTTTTAGTGCCCTTTGGGTTCTTTTCTGAGATCCATGGCTGACCGCCTCTGCTGTGTTAGCATAATTTTCTTCAGCATTTATCAATTTTTGCAGAAAAAATGTCGGAGACCCTGTTTTCAGGCCAGACGATACTCCTCGCCAACAGTTTGTTGGTCAGCCTGTTGTTGTTTGCGCTCTGGATAAGTGACCGTGAGCAGCGTCACAACCTCTACTGGGGTGGCGGTTTGTTTGCGATGTTTGTTGTTCTTGCGACGCTGCCTACTGAACCACCCGATACCCTGAGTGCCGGCATAGCTCTTTGCGTGATCGCCAGCGCGGTGGCGTGCACGCTTCTCGTCCAGGGAACCGCCACCTTCGCGAACAAATCCTTGTCCGCAAGATGGCTGATCGCTTCCGGCCTGGCACTCATCCTTCTATTTGTGATTCTGGCTCTCAGCTCTTACCAGGGCGGCATTTTGTTAGCCACAGCAGTCGCAGCGGCCTTTTGGTTCACCGCCTGGACACTACGCACTTACGGGTTTGTCGAAAAGATTGCGGCTGCCTTATTTTTTATTAGGGGCTTCATGTTGGTTCTTGCGGCCCTAACCGCGGAGTTTAGCTTCACAGAACGGTTTTTAAATCTCAGCTTTATTAGCGCAAACCAAATCGTTGCGATGGCCTCTGCTTTGGCCCTTCTAATGGTCGCTTTTTTAGCCAATCAGCGGGAGCTAGAACGCAGCCGGCGCTTGCTTAGACAAGGCAACCTCATGGCCCAGCGTCTTGGGCAGCTTTCCGATACGGCGAGCGTAGTGAGAGAGAGCGTTAAAATTCTTCTAGAAGAAGAGCCATTATCGACCGCGTGGATTTACCGCCTTGATGAAAAATCGCAAAAGCTGTGGATGCTCGATTCTGGTGGCAGGCTCGCCTATCTCTCCCGAGAAAATACGGAGATTCCTCTAGAAGGATCTGTCAGCGGCAAGGCCGTGCATACAGGCCGTGTTCAATTGATAGATGATCTGGCGAGCGATGCGCGTGTAAACCGCACTGCCCGTAAACTTGCCCACACCCACCCAAAAGAGCTTGCGGGTACGAATATCATCATTCCTCTCATGAGCGGTGATCGGGTCTACGGAACCTGCAGTTATCATTTGGGACTCCAGCGGACTTTGAATCAGGCCGATTTTGAGGCGTTTGAAGCGATTGGGCAGATCATCGGCCTGGCGCTTGCGAGCGTAGACAACCTCGAAGAAATGACCTTTCGGGCTAATCACGACTCACTCACCCAATTACCCAATCGTGCAGCACTGCATGAGGCCTTCCGGCAGCATGCAAAAGAGAATCCTGCCCACGGCGCGACGATGTTTCTCCTCGATCTTGATAAGTTCAAAGATGTGAACGACACGCTGGGGCATCATGTGGGAGATCAACTGCTGAAGGAAATCGGCCCGCGATTAGCGCAGGTCGCTGCACCAAGCAAACTGATGGCTGCCCGCTTGGGCGGTGACGAGTTTGTTTGTCTGCTGTTTAAAAGCCTTGAGCGTGCGCAAGCGACGCAACTGGGTAGGGAAATACTTGAAGCGGTCCGCGCACGTTTCTCCGTGGACGATTTGTCCTTGAGTATCGATGGCAGTATCGGCATCTCTGCGGCACCCCGAGACGGAGAAGACAGCCACGAATTGCTGCGCTGTGCGGATGTTGCGATGTACCAGGCCAAAACCACCACGACCCCGGTGGTCGCCTACAATCAGAGCTTTGATCCCCACTCGCGAGAGCGTCTCGCGCTCATGTCCGAGCTGAAGGCATCGATCGGCAGTGAACAGCTGATACTGCACTACCAACCGAAAGTGCACCTAGCGTCAAATAGGGTGAGCGGCGTGGAAGCGCTGCTGCGCTGGAAGCACCCGGTCCATGGCATGATTTCCCCCGGGACCTTTATCCCCATGGCCGAAGTCAGTCCGATGATTAACGAACTGTCGCTGTGGGTGATGGAGCAAGCGATTGCGCAGGCCAAGCTCTGGAGCGATCTCGATCTGAGTGTGGCGATCAATGTCTCTATGCGAAACTTGGCCGAAGATACCTGGTATGAAAGAGCTATTGGCCTAATTCGAGAATCCGGAATTCCCGCCGGCAAGTTGGAACTAGAATTAACGGAGTCGGTGTTTATGCACGCCCCGGACGAAGTGGGGAGAAAACTCAACGCGATTGCGGCAACGGGAGTTCGCATAGCGATCGATGACTTCGGCACCGGCTATTCTTCTCTCAACTATCTGCGGAAGCTTCCGATCCATGTTGTAAAGATCGACAAGAGCTTCGTAATGCAGCTTCACGAAAACAAGGCTGACCGGCAAATTGTCGAAACAATCCTGTCGCTGGCAGAAGCCATGAAGCTCGAAGTGATCGCGGAAGGTGTTGAACAAGAAGAGTCTCTTCAACTGCTCCGAGAACTAGGTTGTGACTACGTCCAAGGATTCCATGTTGGTCATCCCACTGAGCCGACAAAGCTCACAACTTGGATCAAGGAGCGACAGTGGGAGGCCAAAGCCTACGGGAATCAAATGAACGAAGCCGGGGCCGGTGGGAGCTAGCACCCCATCCTGAGCCGGATTAACCGTGCCAGCTCCTTTGATCTCGCTCAATCAATAGCTCCGCTTTCGCGGGCCCCCAGGAGCCGGCCTGATAGTTGTGAAGGGGAACATCAAGTTCTTTCCATGCCTCTGCGATCTGATCGCACCATGCCCAGGACTCCTCGATCTCTTCCCGCCCTACAAAAAGCGACTGATCACCCTTAAGGGCATCTAACAGCAGGCGCTCGTATGCCTCGGGAATTCTTGTGGTGCGATCCGCGGAAAGAAAGTCGAGATTGAGGTCCTCTGTCACTAGGCCGAGCTTGCTTTCTAGACTTTGTAGCTTCGACTGCATCTGCATCTCGATGCCCTCGTTGGGTTGTAAACGAATCACAATGCGATTCGGTGTTCCTAACTTTCCCGAGCCAGAAAAAATGTTGTGGGGAAGTGCTTTATAGGTAATCACAATCTCGGTGAGCTTGCTGGGCATGCGTTTACCGGTGCGTAGATAAAACGGCACACCGGCCCAACGCCAATTTTCAATGAATGCTTTAACAGCGACAAAAGTCTCCGTATCGCTCTGGACCGCCTGCCCGTCTTTGTCATCCAAGTAACCAGGCACGGGAACGCCCTGGGCCCAGCCCGCTGTATATTGGCCTCGCACGACGTGATCGGCCGCGTTGCTTGAGTCAATCCTGCGCAGGGCGCGGACGATCTTCACTTTTTCGTCGCGAATGCTCTCCGCGCTGAGGCTATTCGGCGGCTCCATAGCTACAAGGCACAACAGCTGCATTAAGTGGTTTTGAAGCATATCGCGCAGCTGACCGACACCGTCGTAGTAGGACCAACGACCCTCGATACCCAGCGGTTCCGCCACGGTGATCTGCACATGATCAATGCAGCTATGGTCCCACTGGGCGTTGATAAAGCGATTGGCAAAACGCAGCACCAGCAGGTTTTGAACGGTTTCCTTACCCAGGTAGTGATCGACGCGATAAACAGATTTTTCCGGGAAGAACTCCGCCACAGTTTCATTCACGGACTTACAGCTAGCGAGATCGTGTCCGATTGGCTTCTCTAGCATCACCCGTCGATCACCACCAAGACAGCCCGCAGCGCCAAGGTGAGTACAAATTGGCGCAAACAGAGAAGGCGGAGTGGCAAGGTAGAAGAGCGCTTGCCGGTGTTCGCTTAGGACGTCGGCGATCTTGTGGTACTGCTCGGGCTTTGAAAAATCCACCTGCAGATAGTCGATCCTCTGAGCATGGGTCTCCCACAGGCTGTCGGACCATTGGAGATCATCGACGTAGCGGCGCACGCGTGGCTTTATATCGCTGATCAATTCTTCACGCCCAGAGTCGCGACGGGCTACCGCATAAATTCTGACATCTTCTGCTAGCAGTCCAGCTGCATCAAGATGAAAGAGTGCCGGGTACAGCTTTCGGGCAGCCAGATCACCACGACCCCCAAAGATAAAAACATCCATATTTACATTCCCACGTGCGAGCAGCCTGCGCGTTTTATCATAGCGATTCCAGAACCCACTTTCATCGCGCTTTAGGTAGCGCTTAATGAAAAACCAGCCGCTGCGGAGGTCACCCGGCTCTACGCCGTTGCCAGACAGGGGTGCTAGGATTGTCCGATGCGCTTGCGAGGTTTGCTAATGAATCACTGGACGCCGCTTTCTTGCCCATTTCTTTACACGCTTGCTGTTTCTCTTACTATAGTTTTTAACGCCGATCAGGCCCTTGGCCAGTCTCTTCAAGAAGGGAAAGATAAGCAAAGTAACCCAGCTCACTTTTCCTTTCTCGATCTGTTTGAACTGGAGTGGGCCACCAGCCCTGAAATCGCTCCAAACGACGAGAGCGTCGTCTATCGTCGAATGGGCTTCGACATAATGGACGACCGTCGTCGCGGCAGCCTTTGGCTGCTCAGTAGAGACGGTAAACAGCATCGCAAGCTCACCAATTTCGAGGGGGATGAATCGCAGGCGCGCTGGTCCCCGGACAGCACGCGGATAGCCTACGTACGTACCGCCGACGAGACCAATGGCGCAGAGATTTATGTGTACTGGCTGGCAACCGGAACCAGCGCACGGATCTCGCAGCTTCCTGAAGCACCGTCCGAACTCCGCTGGAGCCCAAACGGCGACGCGATCGCTTTCACCATGGATGTGGCAGCAAAGCCAGCGGAAATCGGAAAACGGCCCGATAAACCGGAAGGAGCGGAGTGGGCCGAACCTCCACGGGTAAGCACTCGGCTCTATCACGAAGCGGACGGTTCCGGCTATTTGCCGCCCGCCTTTTCCCATATCTTCCTAGTACCCGCGGAAGGTGGCACCGCAAGGCAACTCACGCAGGGGGATTTCCAACACTACAACCCGGCTTGGCACCCGGACGGGGAACACCTTGTATTCGCGGGCAATCGCAGCGAAGACTGGCAACACGACTATCGTAACGACGAGCTGTACCGCATCGCCCTGGCGAATGGAGAAATCACAAACCTGACTGCGCAGGCCGGTCCGGATCGCGACCCTGCCTTTTCGCCCGACGGCAAACATCTCGCTTGGCTTGGCTTCACTGATAAGAGACAGGCCTACCAAAAAAGACAGCTAAGAGTCGCCAAGACGGATGGCACAGAGATGCGCGACCTTCTGGCCGATTTGGACAGAAGCATCGAGTCTTTTCGCTGGAACTCGGATGGCTCGGGAATCTTTTTTAGCTATGACGATCAGGGCCGAACGCGAATAGGCTTCAGCACCTTGAGCGGACGCTGGGAAGAGAAAGCCATCGACCTAGGGGGCTCGACCATTGGCCGCCCCTACGGGGGAGGCCATTTCAGTGTTTCGACGAAAGGCACCATTGCCTACACTTACACCCGACCAGAGTTTCCCGCTGATGTTGCGCTGGTCCGCAACAAAAAAATGAAGGTGATCACCCGGCTCAACGCTGATCTCCTTGGTCAGCGCAGTCTCGCGCAGACTCGGGAGATTCGCTGGAAAAGCAGCTTCGATCAAAGAGAGATCCAAGGATGGCTCACGCTGCCCCCAGATTTTGATGCGCGCAAGAAGTATCCCTTACTGATTGAAAATCACGGCGGCCCCATAAGTAACTACGGAGAACGCTTCTCCCCCGAGTTTCAGTTCTATGCGGCTGCGGGCTATGTGGTTTTCTTTCCCAACGCTCGCGGCAGCACCGGTTACGGGGAGGAGTTTGCAAACCTGCTGTATCACAACTATCCAGGGCAGGACTACGACGACACGATAAGCGGAATGGACGCAGTTATCGCTGAAGGTTTTATCGATGAAGAGCAGCTATACGTTACTGGCGGTTCTGCGGGGGGCATCATGACTGCGTGGATCATTGGGAAAACAGATCGTTTTCGCTCCGCCGCCGTCATCAAGCCCGTCATGAATTGGTACAGCAAGACGCTCAATGCAGACAACTGGTTCTATTACTACCACACACGCTACCCGGGTACGCCTTGGACCAACCCGGATGACTATATGCGCTTTTCGCCGATCTCACTGGTTGGAGAGGTCAACACCCCGACACTGGTCATGGTGGGTTTGGAGGATTTACGCACGCCCCCTTCGCAAGCAAAGCAGCTGTACCACGCACTGCGTTATCGAAAGGTGCCTACGGCCTTAGTCGAGCTACCCGGTGCATCGCACTACATCGCACGTAGGCCCAGCCAGATGATCGATAAAGTTAACAACATTCTGGCTTGGTTCGAGCGCTATCGCGATCCCGCTAGCGAAACAGACTGAATACCGCAACGACTGTCCTTAGCCCGCGAAAACTTGGTTTCACGGGGCGGTCACTAGTTTGTTCTTCGTCTCTTGTCGATTGAACTTCAGGCGAGTTAAGACCTTGTCCGTAGCGGAGTTTCGTTCTACCGAGTCGGCTTCCTCTGGGCGAAGGCAACGGCTAAAGCAACTTCCAGTGAATAGCGTAAAGAACAGCCTGGGT
>JBCBZV010000070.1:0-22197 GCA_039815155.1 Pseudomonadota bacterium | reverse complement strand
GCCATTGGGGAGCTTTATGATAAATTCATGGGCATTGGCAATTTTTGCCGCGGCAATAATTTCTTCTTTCGTGGTGTGCGGAGCACACGGTTGGGCGTCCGGCGACCGCAGGGAGCGCACTGCCTTACCTGGTTATTGATGCGCCGCTCAGAACCATAAGACAACCAAGTAGCCGACGCGAATGCGGCGGCCAAACATGAACGAAACTGCCCGAGAACGGCGGCACCAACTTTTCTATTTTCTACGGACTCCGAGAACAAACCGCCGAAGACAGAGTGCAGATTTATTTCTGGAGACACGCTCGGACCGAAAGCACCAGGAACGAAGGCACAGAGATATCGACTCGACCGCGAACTCGTTGCTGGAAACTGGAAACGAAGTGCCTGATTCATTTACAACCTCAGACCCTTAACGGAATTGGACTGCGCTCTATAACGCCCTGGGCAGCGGGCGACCAGACGGGTGCGCAGCACACGGTTGGGCGTCCGGCGACCGAAGGGAGCGCACTGCCCCAGCTTGTTAGGTGGCATAGCTGCGCCTACGAAGTAAATGGAGCAACACTATTGAAGCAGCCAAACCGCACAGCAAGGCAACGCCCTCTGCTAGATTCCACGTGTTAAGTGACAAAGTAAATGATTGAGTTGGAAACCCGCCGAGGGTCATTGAACCAATACCCACGAACACCACTACGCACACAAAAATTGAAAGTACATTTGTAAAAGAACTTATGTATTTCTGCACAAGCCACAACGCAAACAACTGCAGCGGCCAACCGAAGTAAAATACTCTGCCGAAAAGTGCGTATGAAGCCGTAGTGAGAGCCTCATCTAGAGGGAAGTCTCGCACAGCAAGAGCATGGAAAAGATAAGCAGACGAGTAAATCACCAGATCAACCAGCGAAAAAATCACAGCGACTGTTATCGGAAGCATTCGTAGCCACCTAACGCCGCCAGCATGGGCGGCAAACCGCAGGTTTGACGTCCAGCGAAGCGGCTTGCCTGGCCTTGTTAAGCGGGGCATTCACTGCGGAACCCCTTTGTATAAGAAGACCCTAGCTTCATTACCATCTACAGACACCAAGTAAGGACCTTCCTTGTAAGGCCCCGTTGGCAGTCGCCGAACCTGTTCAGTGATTAGACGCTCATTGAACCCATCGAATGACACAGTGAGGCTCGCCTGCGGTGCACAAGAAACTCTGTAAAAATTTAGAATCGGTTCTATTGTCGATCGCTTAGTAGACTCAACCCGTACTTCCAGCAGAGAATTTATGGGTGCACCTTTTGGTGCCATTGAATAAACCTCCAACAGGCGCATCCCGGCAAAGCCTTTACGATCAGCGAGTGTACTTTCAAGCTCTTTACTTGCGGTTTCACAAGAAGGCCAGTAAGGCAGGTAGAGCGACACAGTTTCGTCGAAGTCGACCGAGCAGCCCGTTAGGAAAATTGTCAAGAGCAACGCAACCGACTTTTCGATTTGCACTTCGGGTACTCGCTTAACAGCGTATTAGGAAGAACACGCTCGTTTTTGTCTGGCTCGCTAACACTCCCGTCCCTCTCTTTTTCTACCAAAAAGCTTACATAAATCAGAATATTGCGCGAGCGGTCTGTTAGCAAGGGACATTAGTGTGCTGTAACACTTTGAAATTTATAAGCGAGATTTTTCAGGCATAAAAAAACCCGACCACTCGAAAGAGGTCGGGCTTGCGGACGCTGATCTGTTCGTTTTTAGCCGAACTGATTCATCGTGTTGTCCTTCCCAGCGGCCTTAAGCGCTGCGTCGCCTGAGAAGTATTCTTTGTGGTCATCACCCATATCGGATCCGGCCATATTCTGGTGCTTAACGCAGGCGATGCCTTCGCGGATTTCCTTGCGCTGTACACCTTTCACGTAGCCCAACATGCCGGCTTCGCCAAAGTACTCTTTCGCGAGGTTGTCGGTCGACAGCGCAGCGGTGTGGTACGTCGGTAGAGTGATGAGGTGATGGAAGATGCCAGCTTCGCGTGACCCATCTGCCTGGAAGGTGCGGATGTTCTCGTCGGCGGCGACGGCGAGTTCCGACTCGTCGTACTCGGCGCTCATGAGCTTGTCGCGATCGTATGCGGAAACGTCTTTACCCTCTTCGCTCCAGGTATCAAAAATCTGCTGACGGAAGCTGAGCGTCCAATTGAAGCTTGGGGAGTTGTTGTAAACAAGCTTTGCGCTGGGGATGGCTTCGCGCACGCGATTCACCATCGCGGCGATCTGCCCGACATGCGGCTTCTCGGTTTCGATCCAGAGCAGATCGGCACCATTTTGCAATGACGTGATGCAATCGAGGACCACGCGATCTTCGCCGGTGCCCTTGCGGAACTGGAACAAGTTGGACGCGAGACGCTTAGGTCGTAACAGCTGACCTTCCCGATTAATCACGACGTCGCCGTTTTGCAGATCGCTGGCCTCAACTTCTTCGCAATCGAGGAAGCTGTTGTACTGATCACCGATGTCGCCGGGCTTGTGGGTCACGGCGATCTGCTTGGTAAGACCGGCACCGAGTGAATCGGTACGGGCGACGATGACGCCGTTGGGTATTCCAAGCTCGAGGAACGCGTAACGCACGGCGCGAATCTTCGCGAGGAAGTCCTCGTGCGGTACCGTGACCTTGCCGTCTTGATGTCCGCACTGTTTTTCGTCAGACACCTGGTTCTCGATCTGGATGGCGCAAGCACCGGCTTCGATCATGCGCTTTGCCAGCAGGTAAGTGGCTTCTTCGTTACCAAAACCGGCGTCAATGTCGGCGATGATGGGCACGACATGCGTTTGGAAGTTATCGACTTTGTTCTCTATCGCCTTCGCGGCGACTTCGTCACCCGCTTCGCGAGCCGAATCTAGCTCTCGGAACAAGCCGCCGAGTTCACGTGCATCTGCCTGCCGCAGGAAGGTGTAAAGCTCTTCGATCAAGGAAGGCACGGAGGTCTTTTCGTGCATGGACTGATCGGGCAGCGGTCCGAACTCACTGCGGAGCGCAGCGATCATCCATCCGGATAGGTACAGATAACGGCGGCTGGTATCGCCGAAGTGCTTTTTGATGGCGATCAGCTTTTGTTGACCGATAAATCCGTGCCAACAACCAAGAGACTGCGTGTATTGCGAGGTATCCGCATCGTAAGCAGCCATGTCCTGACGCATGAGATCGGCGGTGTAGCGCGCGATGTCGATGCCCGTCTGAAAACGATTTTGCAAACGCATGCGCGCGGCGTGCTCAGGACTGATGTCCTTCCAGGTGTCGCCATTGCTACCGATGACTGCTGCGGCTGCTTGAATTTCTTCTTGATAGCTCATCTAAAAGTACCTTTGTGAACTGTGCTGGCCCTCCGACGATTGCACTCGGGCAACCGGGCGTGAGCCTGTTTTGTGATGACCGTTGCCGTCTAGAAGACCGGTCAAGTGACGGTCATAGGGCTAAGTGGGTGTCCGAGCAGGCATGGCCCTGCTACTGACCGGACAGGATTCTAGTGAGAGGACTACTATAATCCAAATGGATGTTTTTAATGCGTATAATTCACGCAGTAAATATTTGGTGAATCATCATCGGACTAAAACAAGTAAAAGAAATAACCCGTCTGTGTGCTTAGCACCGATGCTTAGCACACAAAATTTTTCGCCAACAAAGATAGTTCTTTATTTATAAATATCAAAGTCTTAGCTTATTTCCCAGCGGTACTTTCTGAGCCAAACGGTCGCAGCTACAAGCACCGACGCGAACAGCAGGCCCGACGCGATACTCATCAAATCGATGTTTGACCAGTCCGGTCCGTATAAATAGAAGCCTAGGGCGGACTCGTCGCTCAAATGAGGCACATGCCGCGAGAACGAGTCCTCCAGGCGGGAACTGCGGAAGATCACCGCTTCACCGATTATCAGAGCAATGACTGGGGTAATCGCCATCAGTAGCGGTGACCGTTTCGCCAATGATGAGGCGCACAAGAACCAGGCATACGTCGGCACAATAAACAGCGCCGTGAGCACCCACCCACTGATGGGATCTATCATCAGGTGGATGAAATCCACGTTACCTATAACCACCTCGAACGGATCGAGATCCAGCCGCCACACTAGCCACATCATGAGCATGACGTAGACAAGCTGTAGTACCAGCGATACCGCCAAATAGATCAGCGGTGCTACCACAAGCGCCGTGACGAGCTTGGACGCGACGATCTCCCATTCCGAAACGGGCATGGAGCGCCAGAACAAAATACTTTGATCTTTACGGTCATCGTAAAGCGCGCTGAGTAAATAGTTCACGCTTGTGATCAGCAGGACCAGAGTCAGGATGCCGTGCACCACGCTGAGCATGATGTTGAGTTCCCGCCCCTCGTAGTCATCGGCTAGATCTCCGTCGGTTGCCGCGCCGCCGTTGTCGGACTTGGCTGCGAAATCAAAATTCCAATCGCGGGAGAAGTTCCATTGCTCCTCCGGCTCAGATTCCTCGACGATCACGCGATACTCTTTTGGCGCTAGTGGCGCGGGCGGACTCCCAGGTTCGGCGGGTGCAACTGCGCCGCCCACGGTGATCGTTTGCTCGAGGCTGCCATTCTCGCGGGATCGGGTGATTTCAACGTTAATGGTTTCCGGCTCACCGGTCTCTGGATTGATCCCCTGGACCGAAACCAGCGTTGTCGCCTCACCGCCGCCATCGAGGGCTTCTTCCTCAGTAATTTCGACAGATCCAGTGAGACCGGCCTCCGACAGCTGAATGATTGAGTCGAGGACGGCGTTACCAATAAGATCGATGCGATTGACGAGTATCGCGCTGCCCAACATCAGCAAACCAAGAATGACCGCGCTGGCAACGGGCGTCCAAAATAGAGAGTTCTTGTACTCGCGGAACTCTCGCTGTAGCAGCGTAAAGAAGCGCGCAGGATTGGCAGAAGCCATTTGCTAGCCCTCCACCTTGGCAACAAATAAATCGGAAACCGTGGGCGTCCGCACTTCACCGAGCCCCCGAACTTCACTCGGACTCATGCCCTCAAGAATGTAGGCCTTGCCACCAAGCACATTGCGACGACCTATATACGGCAGCGCTTCGGCTTTTTCCGCGGCATCACCAAGGGCATGAACCTCGATAAAGCGCTCTTCCAAATCGTTCAAGGAGTCAAAGAGAATCACCTTACCGCGATGCATAAAGATCACATGGGTCAATATGTTCTGTACTTCTTCTACCTGATGAGTCGAAACCACAATGGTCCGCTCCCCATCAAAATAGTCGTTAATTAGCTGCTCGTAGAAGCGTTTACGAAAGAGAATATCCAAGCCAAGGGTAGGCTCATCAAGAATCAACAAGCGCGCATCAATGGCCATGACAATTGCGAGATGGAGCTGAACGCTCATTCCTTTAGACAGATCGCCCACGCAGCGATGCATCTCGACGTCGGTGGTTGCCAAAAACGCCTCCGCTTGCCCGCGATCAAAGTGCCCGTGCGTTCCCGCTACGTAATCAAGCAGCTCTCGTACTCGTAGCCAACGCGGCAGTACGGCCGTGTCCGCAATGAAACACACCTCTTCCATCATTTGATCTCGATCGCGGCAAGGCTCATAGCCCAACACGGAGAGCTCTCCGTCGCACTTGGTCAACCCAAGAATTGAGCGTAGAAGTGTTGTCTTCCCTGCCCCATTCGGCCCAATCAACCCGACCACACTCCCCGCTGCAATATCCAGGTCTACCCGGTCTACCGCGTTGAGATCACCATAGCTGCGACGCAGTTCGCGCGCCTCAATGATGCTCTGCATCACTCTCCCCCTGCCCATCCAATAAGCGACGAGTCACGTCGCTCATTTGCATTCCTAATACACGCACCCGTTCCGCAAAGGCCGGGAGCTCTTCATCAATAAATCGTTGTTGTTCGTCGTTGGTGAGAGAGCGTCGTGCCCCTGTTGCGACGAACATGCCCAGGCCACGACGCTTCTCAAGCAGGCCCATATCCACAAGCTCTTGGTAAGCCTTACCGACCGTGAGGTGGTTTATGCGGTAGTCCGTGGCCACCTGGCGCACGGAGGGAATCGCTTCGCCCTCAGGGAAGCTGCCATCGAGCACGCGCTCGATCACTAGGTCTCGAAGCTGCCGGTAAATCGGCTGTCCCTCTCGCCATTCCATTGCAGACGCTGTGGACTTAGTCCCGCCCTCGAATGTCGCCGCTGCCGATCACGCTTTTTTCCACCGTGGGTTTGCCGCTGTAGCGAACGTCACCGTTGCCCAAGATGGAGACATTGAGCGCATCAGCTATTTCTCCTAGATCTACGCTGCCACTGCCGACGACCTTTACCTCGGCAGTCTTACAGCTGAGTTCGTCCAATTCCGCCTCACCGGACCCCACCAGGCGTATGTTCACCTGCTCCGAGTAGCTCGGTTGGGACACGCCAAAATCTCCACTTCCCGTAACCACGACGGAGCTTTCCAGCGCTTCCAGTACTTTGATGTAGAGATCTCCGCTCCCGGCGACGATCGCTTCGAGTTCTTCTACGTCCACGGAGACTGCAGCAAGATCACCGGAGCCCTTTACACGGAGTGAGAGAGTGGGCGTGCGGATGCCATAGAGTTTGATGTCTCCGGAGCCATCCACGGTGATGGTGGGTGTGTCTTCGACGATGTCCGCCGGTAGATCGAATTCCTTGATGTAGGCAGCTCCGCTGCCCATCAATTCGACTTCGCGAAACGCAGGCATTTCAATCTTGTAGCGGACCGAGTCGACCTGTTTAGAACGGGAGTTTTTGCCAAGAACCAGTCGTTCGCCCTTTAAGTAAAAGGGTTCGATATCCAGGTCATCTTCATGACCGCGCAGATAGAGCTGCGGCGTCTCTCCCTGGGAGATTTCGACGTCGACGTCGCCTACAACGAGCACGTCGACGAAGGAGAGCCCGTCGACCCTGCGGGTCTCGCCCGCCTGAGCAGAACCGAGAAAGGTGCCCGTCATTGCGCTCGCAAGCGCAAGGACCGCACTCAGACGGCTACTGGTGATTGCTAGGCTCATGATGTTCGCTCGGTTCCTCGAGTCGCATCCAGCACAAAGCCGGCGGGCATTAGCCAAAGCGCCGCAGCACTACCACCGACGGCACTAAAAGTTGCACAAGCAAGAAAGACGAGCGCTGGTACCAGCATCCTGTGTGAACGCGGTGCGGCTAATCGTTTGCGTAATGTGATCATGTTTCGAGACCCTGAAGTAATTGGTGTTATGGTCAACTATAACACCCAATCTGGCGTCTACAAGCCATCGGGATCCTGTAAAAATATTCAATTAAAAATATTAAATTCAATTAGTTATAAGGTTTATATAATCTAGTTTCGAATAATGATCGACGAACAGCGGAAGATTCCATCGCATAAAGCCTGCAACTCGTCGCTGGGTAGAACTGACGGTGCTTTAACAGCGCGTTCGACGGGCAAACGTGGCCGATAGGCGCGGCGCAAGCCCTTGCCAACGAGCAAGCCCCTGGCATCGAGAATGAAAGCTCATCTACCGTACGATGACGAAACCTCAACTGATGAACGGATAGATCGCTGGCTTGGTAGTGAAGCGAGTGGTTGTAGGCAGTACAGCCAGTGCTTAGGTAGCGCTGCGGACAGGAACGTGAGCGCGTTAAAGCCTGCCTTTGCGCTTCGCATATTGCTTGCGCTTCTTGGCCTGCTTCACATGGGCCATCAGCCTTCGCTTACGATTAATCTGACGCTGCGAGAGCTTATTGCGGCGGTCTTTGTACGGGTTGTCGGAACTGCGAAACTCAACGCGCAGAGGCGTCCCCTTCAATTCCAGTGCGCGGCTGAATTGCTTCTCGAGATAGCGCTGATAGCTGTCGGGCACCTGATCCGTTTGATTGCCGTGAATAACTACCCTTGGGGGATTGCGGCCGCCCGCATGCGCATAGCGAAGCTTGATTCGGCGTCCATTCACCAGAGGCGGCGGATGATCCGCAACCGCATCCTGAAGAATACGAGTCAGCTTGCTCGTACCCATCGCCTGCGTCGCGGCTTTAAACCCTTCGTCTATTGACACAAAAAGTTTGCCTACGCCGGAACCGTGCAGGGCAGAAATAAAGTGCGTGGCCGCAAAATCTACAAAGCGCAGCCTTCTTTCTAGCTCGGTCTTAACATAGCGCCGCTGATCTTCTTCCAGTCCATCCCATTTGTTGATCGCTAGAACCAGGGCGCGCCCCGCCTCAATGCAGTGCCCGAGCAAATGGAGATCTTGATCGACGAGGCCCTCACTGCCGTCCATCAGCAAAACCACCACGTTGCTGTCGTCGATGGCTTTTAGGGTTTTAACTATCGAGAATTTTTCGACCGCCTCGCGCACGTTCTTGCGACGCCTCACACCGGCCGTATCGATCAGCGTGTAGTCTTGGCCGCGGCGCTCAAAGTCGATGTACACGCTGTCTCGGGTTGTACCGGGCTGGTCGTACACCACCACCCTCTCCTCGCCCAGAATACGATTAACCAACGTTGATTTACCCACGTTAGGGCGACCGACTACCGCGATTCGTACGCGCTCCTCATCGAGAATATCGTCCTGCGAAACCGGTGGAGGAAAGGGCTCGAGCACCTTTTCGATCAGCTGCCGAACACCGCGACCTTGCGCCGCGGCGATCCCGTGAATCGCGGCTATCCCGAGGGCGTGGAAATCGCTAAGCGCTATTTCTGGATCTTGCCCATCGATCTTATTCACCACCAGATGAAACTCTCGACCCTGCTCGCGCAAGTGATTCACTAACTGTCGATCAACCGGATTGAGCCCTTCCTGCGCATCGACCAAGAGTAGGACGATATCGGCTTCTTCTATGGCCAGCAGAGATTGAGATGCCATTGCCGCATCGATCCCGGCTTCGTCTCCGGTTACACCGCCCGTATCGATGACGATAAAACCATGCTCTCCGGACTGTCCTTCGCCATAGCGTCGATCGCGGGTGAGCCCCGCGTAATCGGCTACCAGGGCGTCCCGTGAACGGGTGAGCTGATTGAAGAGTGTGGACTTGCCTACGTTTGGCCGTCCAACCAATGCGATGGCCGGCAACATAAGATCACCCCTTGGGACGAACGTCGTAGGCGATCAGCTTACCGCTGTTGGAGTACACATACAGCGTGTTTCCCTCAGCGATCGGATCGGCACGCACACCGTCCCCATCTGGGCGAACACGAGCAACAAACTCGCCGTCGACCTGCGATAGAAAATGCATATAGCCCTGAAAATCGACAATCGCCAGATAGCTGCTGACCGGCACCGGCTGGGCGAGCCCCCGCCAGGCAAGCGCATCCTGCTCCCACCGGATGCCCTGGCCATTACGCAGGAACGCGGTAATGGTGCCGTTTTCCTCGGCCAGATAGACATTCCCAAAACCTTGAGAAACACCGAAAAACGAAGACGTATTTCGCTGCCAGATTTTGCGGCCCGTGCGCGTATCAAGAGCGACGATGCGGCCCTGATAGCTGGCTACGTACAACTCAGTTCCGGCCACAGCCATTCGTCCATCGACATCCACGATACGCTCAATTTCAGAGCGGCCTTGCGGTATTGCGATACGCGATTCCCATCGAACCGATCCGTCGGTCGCATCAAAGGCCAGCACCCGACCACTGGCAAAGCCAGCGTAGATGGTATTACCGTCTACGATGGGCGTGCTCGTACCGCGAATCGTTAGTACCGGAACATTGCTGTCGTAGCGCCACAACCGTTCACCGCTTTCAAAGTCGAGGCCATAGAGTTTGCCATCGTAGGTCTGGGTAACGACCACACGGCCATTGCTCTGCGGCGGAGCAAGTATTTCACCGCTGACCCGGCTTTCCCAAAGCACGTCTCCGGTTTCCGCCGACAAGCGCAATACCTCTCCGTCTGCACTGCCCAGGAATAGTGCGTCGTCATAGACGCCAACGCCGCCGGCGAGGCCCCGTTTGAGTTTCTGCCGCCAGAGCGTACTGCCCTTTTTAGTCGAAACGGCTCGCACCTCACCGTTAGCGGAGGCGGCGTAGATTACGTCATCATCAATCACCGGTTGCAGCTTATACAGCCCCTTACCTTGACCGTTACCCACACCGACGGACCACAGCTTGCGAACGTTCAACTGCTCGTCGATCGCGATCAGCTCCGCGGGCGCCTGTGGATCGTCGTCGTCATCGACGGTAAACCAACCGCCGATAGTGCTACAGCCTGTCACCAATAGGGTCGTCAGTAGCATCCCGACTGTTCGCGCGTACACACTCATAGTTCAGCGTCTCCACTACCGTCTGCCGCTTCACTAACCGCTTCCGTGCTGGCGCCTTCAGAAGAGGCATCGAGCCCCTGCACGCTTGTATCGCCAGTGTCGCCTGCATTCTCAGCGGGTACGGGCTCCGCAATGGGAGCCACCGGCTCCGTTCCTAGGCGTGCCGTCAAATACTCAAGCTTTTCCGTTAGGGTCGTGGGTGCGGGGCTGCTTGGATCAAGGGATGCGAGTGCACTTTGATAAGCCTGTAGCGCTTCCGCTTCGCGGCCATCGGCGAGCAAAATATCGCCGCGCGCTTGCGCGTAGGACGTTACAAACTCCGTCTCCGACCCCTGCAGCATCGTCAATGCACCACCGGTGTCACCCTGAGCAGCGGCCACCCGGGCTAGGCGTAGCTGCGCTACTTGATGGATTTCACCGCCGACTTCGGCCATCGACAGGACCCACCGAAGCTCTCGTTCTGCGCCGACCAGGTCGTCGTCATAAACCGCCAGGCGAGCCAGATGTAGGGCCGCAAATTGCGCGTAGGTAGAGCCGCGATACTCATCCTTAATTTGAGTCGCGAGTTCCTTGCCCGCCTCTGGACCGGCTTCTTCTGCAGTTGAAAGCGCCTGTAGCATTTGCTGATAGAGAGCGGACGCGTTGTCTCGCGCCTGCTGCTGATTCTGCTGCCACGCTTGCCAACCAAAACCAAGGCCCAGCGCAAGAGCGACACCGATCAAGGTAGTTCGTCCGTTCTCGTCCCACCACTTTTTGAGCGCTTCTACCTGTTCTTCTTCTGTTCTGTAACTTTCCAATGCCTTTTCCTAGCCTTGCTTTACATCTACCGATCGTGAATTTAGGACTGCGTGGGGCTGCCAAGGTCCGCGCTTAAAGAATCGACTTCTGGCGTCAGCAAATCGCTCACTAGGGGCACCAAACGGTCCATAGTTATGCGCCGTTGCTCGCCGTCCCCGCGAAGGGGTTTAACGGTGACCATATTGTGCGCCGCCTCGTCTTCACCCCAAATAAGTGCCACTCGAGCACCGCTCTTATCGGCTTTTTTCAGCTGGCTCTTAATGCTGCCACCACCGAGCTGTTGACTAATAGAAATCTCCGAGAGCTGTTCACGCAGACTTTCAACTCCAGCGAAAGCACACAACCTAGCCGCGTCCCCTACCGCAATGGCAAAGACGTCCGGCCCGGCTAGCTCCGGCAGTTGTGAACACGCCTCCAGGAGCAAAAGCAGTCGTTCCACACCCATCGCCCAGCCAACACCGGCCGTCGCGCGACCCCCGAGCTGCTCAACCAATCCGTCGTAGCGCCCACCGGCACAAACCGTGCCCTGGGCGCCCAGCGCATCGGTAACCCATTCGAATACGGTTTTGTTGTAGTAATCGAGGCCGCGTACCAGACGCGGATTTACCGTATAACCGATGCCGGTGGCATCCAAAATAGCGAGCACCGCAGTAAAGTCTTGACGGGATTCCTCGTCTAAAAATGCTTCGAGACTTGGCGCATCCACCAGCAACGCCTGCGTATCCGGGTTCTTACTATCGAGAATTCGCAGCGGATTGCTCTCTAAACGGCGCTGGCTGTCCTCGTCTAGCAGCTCGCGCCGCTCGCCGAGATAGGCTACCAGCGAATCGCGGTAGGCCGCTCTCGACTCAGGGCTTCCGAGACTGTTAATTTCAAGCCTAACCCGCTCACGCACCCCCAATTGACTCCATAAGCGAGCCAAGAGCACGATAAGCTCCGCATCCGCGTCGGGGCTTGCGTGGCCAAAAACCTCCGCTCCGATCTGATGAAACTGCCGTTGACGACCCTTTTGGGGCCGCTCGTAGCGGAACATCGGTCCCCGGTAGTAATAGCGTCCCGGAAGACTCGTGAGCTTGTGCTGTATCGCAGCGCGCACCGCGCCGGCGGTACCTTCTGGCCGCAAGCTCAGGCTGTCTCCGTTACGGTCCGAAAAGGTGTACATCTCCTTTTCGACAATGTCAGTCACCTCACCGATAGAACGAGCGAAAAGCCCGGTCGGCTCGACCAGCGGCAAGCGCAATTCGCGATAGCCGTAGTTCTCGAGTAGAGCCGTGACTGTGCCCTCAAGGTAGTTCCAGTGGTGGGAGTCCGGTGGCAGAACATCGTTCATTCCGCGCACCGATTGAATCGTATTCATAACGCTTAACTACTAACTTCAGACAGCAAAAGTTCGATCTTAGATGCGACCAGCAGTTCAACCACCGGAACGCGGGCTTGCTCCGATGGAACGTTGATATTCAGCATATTCAGGCGAATTGGGATATAAATTGCGCAGCGCCAAAGCGTAGCTGCTCTCCGCATCTTGGTTGCCCGTGGCTCGTGCAAGGCGTACGCCAAACCACAGCCCGCGAGGGCTTTGCACACGGAGCAATCGTCGATAGTCCCGGTAGTAGCCCTGCGCCGACCCTGGATCACCTGCATCCAGGCGTAGAATCGCCAGCTCCAACAAGGCAAGGACACTCTCTGGTTGCATCGATAAGGAGCGGGAAAACGCTTCCTCCGCGCCAGCGCTGTCGTTCAGTTGCAGCCTAGCAAGCCCAAGATTTGCAAATGCGGTTGGGCGCGCATTGTAAAGCGTATCTTTGACCACTTCGTTAAGCTGTGCTTCCGCTTCTTCATAGCGCTCTTGGGAGAACAAAAAAGCGGCGTAGTTATTGCGCGCGCGCGAGAACTTCTTGTCTAAGCTGATTGCTCGCTTAAAGCTCTGTTCGGCGAGTTCGACCTCTCCTGTACTTTGGTAGACCAGCGCGTAGGCTTCATAGATCTCAGGATTCCTATCGCTGATCTCGACCGCGGCTTTAAGATTGCGCTTGGCGTCCTCCCAGTTTCCCTGCCCGATGTACTGACGAGCCAGTGCGACTCGCTGCTCCATCGCATCCTGCATCGATGCTTCCGAGGTGAATACGCTTTCTGTTTGGGTAATGCAGCCGGTCGAAAGTAAGACCAGGGATGCCAACAGACCTTGGGCAAGAAAACCTCTCAGCACCAGCGGAATTCGACTAGAAAACAGCAAAGCTCCCGGTGCAGACGCACCGGTAAAGCCCCGTTGATTGATACAGGATCTCATACGACTGCACGCTGCCTGGGTGAGGAACTGCGTGGTTTAAGGCGCTTGGTTCGCGTGCCACGGACGACGTTTTGCTTGCGCTGTGCTTTGACGGCCGCCCTGCTCGCAGCTGAACCGTTGGGTTTTGTGGAGGGTTCTTGCTTCGTTTCGTTTTCCGCTGCTACCGCAGCGTCTTTACGATAGCGCTCCTGATAGCGTTGGGCTCGCTTTGTCCGGTCTGCGACTTCGCCCACGAGCTGGCCGCAGGCGGCAGAAATATCATCGCCCCGGGTCGTGCGCACCGTTACGACATGCCCGGCGTCCACCAGGGCCTGCCAAAACCTGGATACCGCATTATTACTAGGACGTTCGTAGCCCGAGTTGGAAAATGGGTTAAAAGGAATCAGGTTAATTTTGCAGGGAAAGTCGCGTAGCAGATCCGCTAGCTCCTTCGCTTGCTCGACGTGATCATTAACCCCGGCGATCAGCGTGTATTCGATGGTGACTACGCGCTTGCTGTCTTTTTGCGCATCGATGTAGCGCCGTGCGCTGCTTAGAAGTCGCTCAATTGGAAACTTTCGGTTGATGGGTACAAGCTGGTTGCGCAGTTCATCGTTAGGAGCGTGCAGAGAAATTGCCAAACTGGCTTCTGAGAGCTCGGCCAACTTATCCAAAGCCGGCACAACACCAGAAGTACTGAGAGTGACTCGCCGCTTCGAGATCCCGTAGGCGAGGTCGTCCATCATCAAATCCATCGACGCGACTACATTGTCAAAGTTGAGCAGGGGTTCTCCCATACCCATCATGACAACGTTCGTGACAACGCGCCCTTTGCCGGCCTGGAAAGCCTGATAGGAATCAATAGCCAACCAAACCTGCCCAATAATCTCGGCCGCGCTCAAGTCACGCTGAAAGCCCTGCTTGCCCGTGGAGCAAAAACTGCAGTCAAGACTGCAACCCACCTGTGAAGACACACAGAGCGTCGCCCTATTGCCGTCTGGTATCAGTACCGTCTCCACGAGACCACCGCCTTCTATTTGCACCAGCCACTTGCGCGTACCGTCGGCGGAATCGTGTTGCGACTCGACGATAGGGGGCCGGACTTCAGCGACTTCTTTTAGGCGTTCCCGAAGCGCTTTACCCAGGTTACTCATCTCATCGAAGTCGAGCACGCCCTGGTGGTGAATCCACTTCATCAGCTGTTGAGCTCGAAACTTTTTCTCTCCGATCTCCTCGAAGAAGGATTCAAGCTGGGCGCGCGTCATGCCCAGCAGATTTACCCGCCGGTCAATAGCTGGACTTGTGGCAATGAGCGCGCCCAAGGGTTCAGCGCTCGCAGATCTCGCTAGCTGCGAAGAAGTACGCGACTTCTCGCTGGGCCGACTCAGGAGAGTCGGAACCGTGTACCGCATTGGCATCAATTGAATCGGCGAAGTCTGCGCGAATCGTGCCCGCTGCCGCGTCCTGTGGATTTGTCGCGCCCATAAGCTCTCGGTTCAAAGCGATCGCGTTTTCCCCTTCCAAAACCTGTACACACACCGGTCCCGAAGTCATGAACTCAATGAGTGCTGGATAGAAAGGCCGACCTTCGTGTTCCGCGTAAAAACCGCCAGCAACTTTGTCACTCAATCGCAGCATTTTTGAGGCAACGATACGAAGCCCTGCCGCCTCGAATCGTGCATAAATTTCGCCGATGTGGTTTTTCCCAACCGCATCCGGTTTGATGATTGACAGGGTGCGTTCGACCGCCATTACCTTACTCCAAGCTCTAAATTAACCATAGGTGTGACCGTGCCGCGTGGTCCCGCGAAGACCTCTAGTTAGGTCCCCGCATCGACCCTTTGTGAGCGGAGTTGCCTGCTACCCTCACCAAGACATGGTCGCCGGTACGAAGCCAAGACAGGGCCACCACGCGCAACGTTCGCTAAAAACAAAAACGCCCGCCGAGTCTGGACAAGGACCGCGCCGTGGCACCAAAGCCACATTCTCAAAACCACATCGTCAAAGCCACATCGTCAAAACCACAAAAGACGTTGCTTTAGATTCTGTGGGCTGTGGGCAGTTTTGTCCGCCGGCGCGACCGAAAACACTCATCCATTGAGGCAGGCCGAATTGCGCCGCGCATTATACGAGCTTTATGCTAGCTAAGCACCCCGAATGCAGCCAATCAAAGCGGCAGAAATACCAAGCAGTTCAGACGCTTGGGTGTCACCGCATGCGGCACAGACATTTCGATCAGCTTAGCAAACAGCCACGCTAAATCGATGCGATTCGCGCACAGGTTACATCAGAGTTAAAAGTCTCCTAGATTCAACTCGATGCGCACGGTATTTTTGCCTGCCGACTGCTGAATCATCCTTGAACCTGCTACCGTGATAGTGATCTGCTGCCAGAACACCGTTTAGGATGAGAAGATAGGTATGAGTTGTATTCGAGGAGCCCGGCGTGCCCGTCCTGTCCTTTGGAGTCTGCTCGCCTGGCTGACTCTCGCTAGTACAGTCAATGCGCAGATCGCTACGGCGCAAAGCCCAGAAGCGGTTTTTGAGGCAAATCGAGCCAACTTGTTTGTCGTCGAATCCTACGACCGTGTCAGCAACAACAAGAACTCAGTCGGCAGTGGTTTTGCGATAAGCGGCTTAGACGGCGCTGAGCTTCGTATTGCCACCAACTACCACGTGGTGGCTGATGCGGTACTCGAGCCGGACGCCTTTGGGATTCGCATTGTCGCTCTAGGGGGAGAGCCGATCTTAACGGAAATACTGGCCGCTGACCCAATTCACGACCTGGCCGTGCTGCGCGTGGCTGATCTGGCCGATCACGCTAAAACCGAAAACTCAATCTCTGGGTTGGTGCTGGCAACTGAAAAACCCACCGTGGGCGAAGACATCTTTGCCCTTGGCAACCCCTTCGACGTTGGTTTGAGCGTGGTTCCTGGCGTGTACAACGGCGAACTCAAGAAACACTTTCGTCCGCTGATTCACTTTACTGGCGCATTGAATCCCGGCATGAGCGGCGGCCCGACCTTGAATAGCCGCGGCCAAGTGATCGGCATAAATGTGGCCGGCGCTGGAAATTCAGTCGGTTTTTTGGTCCCTGCCACGGAGCTCGCATCGCTCATCAGCGTAGTGAACGAAACGCCAGCGCGAGGCGCTGTTCGAGAGCAATTCTCTGATCGCCTACTGGCGCACAGCCAGGCACTAATCGACGATCTAGTCGCGGGCGACTGGTCCCTCGAAGAGTTCGGGCCGCTGCGGATTCCCAAAGAGCTTCGTGGCTACGTGAATTGTCGCGGCGCTGCAAAGACCGAAGACGAGGACCGCCGCTGGTCCCGGAGCGTATCGGATTGCCGAGTTGAGGACCGGCTGTTTCTAAGCCAAGGCTTCGACACGGGACCGATCGAAATGCAGTTCACCCTGCTCGAAAGCGATCGTCTGTCGGCTATTCAGTTTTCCGAGTTGTTCAGCAAGGAATCCTTCCGCCCTTTTAATCGAGGTGGAAAGGAAGAGTTCACTGACTTTGAATGCGTGGAGCGATGGACCACGTTCCCAAATTTGGGTGAACAGCGATTCAAAGCGAGCTACTGCGTGAGAGCTTATCTGGACTTTCCAGAACTCTTCGACGTTTTGTACATCGCTCGTGGGGCGCCGAAAAGCCAGCTCGGGGTGAATCTCCACTATACGCTGGCCGGTGTGGGTCGCGATGCGGCGAACAAGTTTCACCAGCGCTTTGTCGAGGCCCCCCAGTGGAACTAATTCTGGAGGTCGTCGGCACCACCAACAATGTGCTGGAACGGCAGCGGTTCGACAGCGATCTTGTTCGAATCGGCAGGGGCTATAGCAATGATGTCATTCTCAGTGACGAGCACGCCGATGTCTCCCACGCTGAACTCGAAATAGATTCAGAACAACGGGTCTGGATACGGGATCTCGACAGCGTCAACGGGACAGTGCGTCGCAAAGGCCGCAAGCGGATTGCGCAAGAAGAGGTCGCGAGCGGCGATATATTTGTCATCGGCCGTAATCGACTGCGCGTTTTGTTTGCCAATCATGAAATGCCAGCTGCGGTGCCGCTTCGTCCGGTAGAGTCCTTTTTACTGTGGCTTGGACGCTCCCCGGTCATCGCAGTTCTGTTTGCGATCTACGCGACCATGACCTACGCACAGACGTCTAACGCCACGTTGGGTGAGTTCAACTGGACAACGTTTATTCGTGGCCAGATGACCGGTGTTCTGCTGTTCCTTGGGCTGGTCGCAGGCGTATATCTGCTATCGGTCTTGTTCAAACGCAGCGGCAATTTTCTTTCCCATTTGAGCGTATTGCTTTTCGTGGCGGTCTTATCTGTGTTGGTTTCACTACTGCTGGACACAGCGCGCTTTAACGGGGGTGATCACAGTTATGAATTCATCGATACGATGGATTCAGCGGCTGGTTATGGATTCACGTTTCTATACCTCTGGAGCGTGCTGTATCTGGCATTCAACTTATCTCTTCGCGCCCGATCCATCGTAAGCGCCGGCCTTGTGGTCGTCGCCATGGCCTTCTCCTCACTGACCTCAGGCAGCTTGCCCGACTATCGCTATCGCCCGCGTTTTCCCATGGAAAGCATCTTCCTACCCGACCCAATCCAATTCGCAAAACCATTGGTAGCCGAACGGTACAAAGAAGAAGTTGATGCGCTCTTCGCGGATGTTGCGGCGCTCAGAAAGGAGCGACTGGAAGAACGGGACCGCGTGACCGATCTGGATTCAGACTGACTACTGGGCGGAGCTGACTAGGCCGCTCCCTCGCTGCGCGCATCAACCCCTCAGACGTGCAACCACCTCGTGAAGCCGCTCGCTAAACAAATCCGCGTCGGCTTCTGTACTAAATCGGCCAAAGCTGACTCGAAGGGAGCTATGGGCGAGCGCGTCGGGCATACCGAGAGCACGTAACACGTAGGAAGGTTCTAGGCTTTCCGACGTGCACGCCGAACCGGTGGACAGCGCAAACTCCGGTAAGGCCAGCATCAAAGCTTCACCCTCAACGCCGTCGACGCTGATGTTCAAGGCGCCCGGAAGGCGTTCCTCCGGGTGTCCATTTTTACTGATGCCACTGATATCGTTGATTGAGTTCCATAGACGATCGCGAAGCTCCGCGACGCGGGCACCCTCTTCTGGCAGCTTCTGCAACGCGAGCTCCGCCGCTTTGCCCATTCCGACCAGCTGATGAGTAGGCAAAGTACCCGCTCTCAGACCTCGCTCATGTCCGCCACCGTGCATTTGCGCGATCAGGCCGACTCGCGGGCGTCGCCGCACAAAGAGCACGCCAACACCCTTGGGACCATAAAACTTATGAGCCGAGATAGACAATAGGTCAACCTCCAGGCTCCGAACATCCACTGGAATCTTGCCGACCGATTGAGCAGCATCCACGTGAAGCACGGCCCCTGCCTCGTGAACCACCTGAGCGATTGCGGCAATATCGTTAATCGTACCGATCTCATTATTGGCGTGCATAATGCTTACAAGACAGGTCTCCGGTGTAATCGCCTCAGCCACCATCTGCGGCGACACCAAGCCATCAGAGCCGGGAAGCAGGTAGCTCACTTTCACACCGCGAGCCTCCAAAGCCTGGCAGCTATCCAGTACCGCTTTGTGCTCGATCGCGCTGGTCACGACATGGGGAACGGTGTTCCCTGATTGAACCGAGGCTTCCGTCACACCTTTGATTGCCAGGTTATCCGACTCGGTAGCCCCCGAGGTCCAGACGATTTCGCGTACATCAGCATTGATCAGTTCCGCGACTTGTTGGCGCGCGGTTTCCACCGCCATATCGGCTTCCCACCCAAAGCGATGAGACCGGGACGCCGGGTTGCCAAAGGTACCGTCGATGGACATGCAGCGTGTCATGGCGTCGACCACCTCCGGATCGACTGGCGTGGTTGATAGATAATCGAAGTAGACTGGTGTGTTCATAACCTTCAGCGTTTTACTCACAGTCTTTAGTGTAAAGCTGTTTAAAGTCGTTCCTGCAGTGCTTCGTCTCAACCACCAGATCGATTCCGTCGCCGCTCTGCGTGCGCGTCCCAGTCGTAGGTCGGACTTCGCTTTTGCGTTTCGGTTAGCACCCCGCGCAAGATGTTCAATTCCATCTCATCGAGTCGAATTCGCGAATACAAGCGCCGCAATCTGGGCATTAGCTGTCGCGGCGCCCGGGGATTCAAAAAACCGATTTGCGTGAGCGTCTCCTCCAGATGCGCATAGAAGCGCTCCATGTTTTTGTCTGTTGCCGGAGCCGCGTCCCATTCATCGTCTTGCTTCCGCGGTAACTCCCTCGCAGCACTTAGCATGTGCAATTCGTAGCACACGATCTGAACCGCCATCGCGAGGTTCAGCGAGTCATAAACCTTGGCCGTGGGGATGGATAAATGCAAGTTGCAGCGCATTTGTTCCTCGTTGGATAAACCGTTGTCCTCTCGGCCAAACAGGATGGCGACCTCTCCATCTAAGGACGCCCCAGCGATTTCTGTTGCCGCGCCGCGTGCATCCAACTGCTGCCAGGGAATCCTTCGGTCCTTTCCGGTCGCGGCGACCACAAAACCGCAGTCAGCGATCGCATCATCCAGAGTCGACACTACCGTTGCGGCCTCCAAAACGTCCGCCGCGCTGACGGCTCGCCAGGTAGCCTGTTCGTCTGGAAACTGCTCCGGCGCCACCAGATACAAACGGGACAGGCCCATGTTTTTCATGGCCCGCGCTACAGCACCGATATTACCGGGGTGCGAAGTCTCGACTAAGACAACTCGTATTCGGTCAAGATTCATAATTTGTACGGCTTAGAAACACTGCAAAAAGGGCGCCGAGTGTAGCAAAACGGGCTCCATGAGCTGTTATACTCGCGCGCCGCTCGGGAGCGCTTCCGAGTGTCTTACCCAGCGTGTGTTCTATGCGAGCTCACCGCGGCAGCAGTTGCTTAGCCAAGGTGCGCGACGGAACCGGCACGACCACAGTCGCTTTAGCCACGATAGCTTTAGTCACAATAGTTTTAGTCATAGTAGGTAGAGTTACGCCATGCAACCGATGACCACCATCGCCTTGAGAGCTGCACGCAAAGCCGGCGAACTAATTGTGCGAGCATCGGATGATCTTGATCGGATTGTCGTTCGCAGCAAGGCAGCAACGGACTTTGTATCTGAAGTCGATGAACAAGCGGAAGAAGAAATCGTAAAACAGCTGCAGAGAGCCTACCCGGACCACGCGATTCTTGGAGAGGAGTCGGGATATTCGGGCCCAGAAGACGCCGAGTACTGCTGGATTATCGATCCGCTGGATGGCACCACCAACTTCCTTCGAGGCATCCCGCACTTCGCTGTGTCCATTGCTTGCGTTTACCGCGGCAAATTAGAGCACGCGGTCATCGTCGATCCGGTAAGGCGCGAGGAGTACATATCGTCGCGCGGTCGTGGCGCTCAGCTTAACGGTCGCCGCTTGCGTGTAAGCAAGAGAACAAGTCTAGACACCGCTTTGTTGGGCACGGGAATTCCTTTTCGGGGGCACAAAGAAGAAACGCTGCCTGTCTACGCAGACACTATGGCTAAGCTGGCCGGCCAATGCGCGGGGATTCGACGCGCTGGGGCCGCATCCTTAGATCTCGCCTATGTCGCTGCAGGGCGTTTAGACGCGTTCTGGGAGGTAGGTTTGTCGAAGTGGGATATGGCAGCCGGTGCTCTGCTTGTCAGAGAGGCCGGAGGCTTGGTTGCGGACCTGGACGGATCAGAGAATTTTCTCGAAAGCGGCAACATTGTTTGTGGCAATCCGCGCTGCTTCAAGGCGGTTTTGCAGGGCCTTCAGCCCCTACGCAAGACAACGGCGAGCGTAAGCTAGGCCCTTGCGTCACACTCTGGCGTCAACACTACTTACTAAGCCGTTGTAAGCTGCTCAAGCATGCAATCTATGCAAGCCCTTCCTGCACAGCCTTCTCACAAACCCCTGCTTGGACCTTCTTGGATTAGGGCGTTAGGTCCTCTTGCTCAGCGCCTTCTTTGATTGGAATCATCAAGTCCTCTTTGCTCACACCTAGCGCCAGCAGTACATTTGAAGCTACGTAGATGGACGAGTAGGTGCCGATAAGTACACCCACGATCAGCGCTACGGCAAAACCAAAAATCATTTCGCCACCTAGGATCGCCAGTGCTACCAGCACGAGTAAGGTAGTAAGCGATGTGACCAACGTTCGACCCAAAGTTTCGGTCAGCGAAGTATTGATCACGTTCAGGGGTTCGGCTCTTCGCATCTTGCGAAAATTTTCGCGAATACGATCTGAGACGACAATTGTGTCGTTCAATGAGTAGCCGATTACCGCGAGCAAGGCCGCAAGGACGGTAAGATCAAACTCAAAACCCACGATCGAAAAGAAGCCGAGGGTGATGAGCACATCGTGCACCAGGGCGACTACGGCGCCGACGGCAAACTTAAACTGAAAGCGAAAGGCGATGTACAGCATCACCAGCCCGAGGGCCAGAAGCATCGCCAAACCTCCCTGCTCGCGCAGTTCATCGCCCACCTGCGGTCCAACAAACTCAATACGCCTTAGCTCGACATCGCTGGCCGATGCCTCCGTGAGCAAGGAGAGCATCTGAGTACCTTGCGCGTCAGAATTCCCCTCTGGCAGGCGAATCAGCACATCTCGATCCGTGCCGAAGGCCACGACCACGGCTCCCTCGTAGCCACCTTCTTCTAGCGTGGCGCGAATCTCTTGCAGGTTAGCGCTCGCCTGATAGTGCACTTCAACCAAGGTCCCGCCGAGAAAGTCCAAGCCCCAGTTCAACTGACGCACCGCTAGATGGCGGCGCGCTCCGGCGCGGGCCCCAGCGTGGCGGCGCCGGAGGAGTACGTCGCCGCCAACGTGACGGGCACCGCGCTGCTGCTCG
>JBCBZV010000215.1:0-4489 GCA_039815155.1 Pseudomonadota bacterium | reverse complement strand
GCGGCACATGCTTTCATAACGGCGTACTTTTGGCCGATGGCCAGGGCTATCATCAAATCGTCCCCTACGACTTCGATCAGGCCGGGCTTGTGAATGCCGATTACGCTCTACCAGCGAGGGGCCTGGGTATCGGATCGGTGCGGCAGCGAGTTTTTCGGGGGCTTTGCACCGGAGACACGCGCCTGCAAGACGCGCTAAGGATTTTTGAAGAGCAACGGCAAGCGATCTACGCCCTGTTTCCCCTTGAGGGGAAAATGAAATACTCCAATCGACGAGCTCGCGCATACCTTGACGACTTCTACGATCTTGTCGCTGAGCGCGACAAGTTCAGAGCAACGATTGAGAGTCAGTGTCGAGATAACCCAAGTCTTTGGCCGAGCGGTGACACCGCTATCGCTCAGGATTGACTCTATAGCTTGCGGCCTAGCGCGAGTCCGTGTCGAAGCCTACTCGGGAGAGCAGCGTGCTGACCCTGTTTAGCTCTCCCTCCGCGTACACGGCGTCGCCGGCAAGGTTACCCCATACGGGCGCCGGCCAGCAGTCATCGTCTTGTCGACGTCCCACCACATGCAGATGCAACTGGGGTACGAGCAAACCCAAGGCGCCGATGTTGACTCTGGGATAGGCAAATTCTTCCTTTAAGAGCCTGTTAAGTTGCCGACCCACTTGTAAAAGATTCTGGAGCTCATCGGGAGGGAGATCGAGAAGATCCAGGCAGGTCGTTCTGGGCACAATAAGAAACCAATGCACAGCCGCGTTGCGGTGCAGCAATACCGGTCCGACCGATGAATCGGCTACACGATGACAATCAGCCGTCAGTTTTTCATGCAGCTCCCAACGGTTGTCTTGGGTCAAGGGGTGCTCGGCAACTTACTAGCGTTTGTGTTCAGGGCTATGAAAATCGGTCTTGCACCCGGCGTCCCAGGCCTCGGGTAGGTTTCCGTGCGCAGGGATTCCGCCCTGATCTTTTAGCATTCGGGCGAGATGTAAGCAGTTCCAAACAAGGAAAGTGGTATTCCGATTGGTAAAGTCGTTTTCAGGCCCTCCCGAACCCGGGTCCATATAGGAGGGGCCAGGTCCGGCTTCTCCCATCCAGCCCGCGTCGGCCTGCGGCGGGACCGTGTAACCGATATGGGAGAGAGAAAAGAGAATGTTCATAGCGCAGTGCTTTACGCCGTCTTCGTTGCCGGTAATGAGGGTCGCACCCACTTTGCCGTAGTCTCGATATTGGCCCTTGGCATTGAAGTCATGCGTGTAGCCATACATACGCTCCAGCACACGATTACAGACCGAGCTTTTCTCGCCCAGCCACACCGAGGTGCCTATTATCAGGATATCGCAGGCGTCGATTTTGCGTTGAAGGTCGGGCCAATCGTCTTTTTCGTATCCGTCTCGCCCTGCGTAGTCGTGTTCTAACCCAGCGGGTATCTCGTAATCCACTGGCCGAATGATTTCCGTGCTGACCTCGTTGGCCTGGAAAATTCGTTCTGCAACGCGCAGCAAACCCTCCGTATGGGACAAATTAGGCGACCTAGTGAGGGTGCAATTGAGCATCAATGCGCTAAGGTCGTTGTACTTGGCGGGTGCGGTAGTGCACTGGTGCGAGGTGAGCGTCTCAAGCTGATCGGTCACTGGGTAGAACCCTTGTTTTCTGGTGCTTGGGTGGGCGTCTGGGAAATAGCCGCTTGTGTTTCCTCGGCCACTTCGGTCACCTTCTTTGCCGGCGGAGCATCGCTTGGATCGCGCGGCTTCACTCTCCGGAAGCTGTACTCGTCTATTTGAATGTCATCCAGCCCTACCTGATCAAAGGGGTTTTCCATCGCCGTTTGCACGTTGTAGAGAGAGATCAGCACAAATCCGTGTAAAACACTCAAACCATAAGTGATCGCTACCGGGGCATCGGGCAGGTGGTAAATCACCGTTGGTGCAAACACGCAGGGGAAGACGTACACAAACACCAAGCAGTACGCGCGCATCGAAATGGGCGTGCCGTGCATTTTGAGGCTGATGGTGTTTTCCATACTTTCGTTCACATCCTGAAGAAAGCGGATCATCTTCAGCGCCAAGCCGCTGGAAATCGCATCGTTGTTTTTGCGGATGAAGTAAAAAACCTCATTTAGGGCCTCCTCCGCAACTCGATTGTCATGGCGCTCTGAATTGAGGGCGCGTTTGAACAGCGTAGAGACCAGCGCTAGCTGCTGGGCTACTTCATCCAGCTGTTCCGGGCTCAGCTTCTTACATTGTTCGAAGCAATAGTGAACCGACATCATCGAAGCTTTAAACAAACTCAAAAACTTCAGTGCGCTGTCTCGACGTTTGAAGGCTTCCCGTATGGTAAACACAAGCGGAAAGACCACCGCGATGCTGAACAGCGTGATGTTGAGGTCGTAGGCAAACCCAAAGCGAAAGCACAGATGCGTGACTACAAGGGAGACTACGATCAACGCCAGCGTTCGCCGATCTAGGATTGCTAGATATTTCTCCACGCTATTTTCACCCTGCTTGTTTGAGGCGACTTCATTTTTTCACGTACTCGCCTTCACACGCAGATGCTAGCGGTCGTCCCTGATGAAGTAAATGTGGGTGCTAAAGAGGTTTGCGTGCTCTGAACTGGCTCAATAGACTGGTGCGTGAGAATAAGAGAGAGTTTTTAGGGGGCTGTATGCGAAAGGGTCGATCTGATTTTCTAACCGTTGCGCGTTCTTTTCTTTTGGTGGCTTCGTGTGTGCCTCTATTGGCAGCGGCAGAGGCACCGCTGTTTTCTTCGGATGATCCGCTGCAAATCACGCTCAAAGGTCCTTTCACACAAATTGACCGCGAGCGAGATAAAGAAGCCGAATACCCGGCGACGCTCAGCTACGACGCTGATGGAGAGACCTACCGGTTCGATGTGAAACTGTCCGTGCGCGGTAACTTCCGCCTGCAAAAGAAGGTCTGCTCCTATTCCCAGCTATGGGTGAACTTTAAGAAGAGTCAGGTGAAAAATACGGTCTTCGCCGATCAAAACAAGCTCAAGCTTGTGGTGCAGTGTCGCAAATCGGGCAAATACGAAGAATACCTCGCCCGCGAATACCAAGCCTATAAAGCCTACGAGCAGCTAACAGATCTAAGCTTTAAGACGCGCTGGCTCAATGTGAGCTACATCGACGCTGAAGAAGGTAAGACCAGGGAACACCTCGGCTTCTTTATTGAGCATCAAAAGAGCCTCGCTAAACGTCATGACCTTAAGAACTTCAAGGCCCCCAAAGCTCAGCGCGCTCGCTTGGACCCCTATCAAAGCACCTTGGCGAGCGTGTACATGTATCTTGTTTCCAATACGGATTATTCGCTCATCGCCGCGCCTCCCGGTGAGAACTGTTGTCACAATGTGAAGCTGCTCGAAGCCTCTAATGGCGTGCTATTCCCCGTTCCCTATGATTTTGACTCGACGGGTTTTGTGGGTGCGTCTTATGCGGAGCCAAGCGCGGGGATTAACCAGCGCGCGGTTACCCAACGTATTTATCGAGGCTATTGCGTCGATGATGCGATATTGGATCGAGCCGTTTCGCAGGTTCTCGATCACGAGGAGCAGATCACGCAGATTATGGTTGATAGCAGTCGCGTATCGGAAAAGAGCGCAAAGCGAAGCGGCAAGTACGTCGGCGAGTTCTTTGCGATCGCGGCCGATGAGAAGCGTCGCGACCGATTCATCGACGGCAAGTGCCGTTGAGCATCCTCAAATGCTGATGCCTAGGTTTTCGAAGGAGTCGCAACGGTGCAGCCCGCTAGCGTTCGCATTTTTTGCCGCTCTTACGCTGCTAAGCCCCGGACGGCCCGGACGGCCCTTCCCGCAGGGAGACAGCTTCCTCAAGGGCCTCTCCGGCTCTCTGCCGCTTCTCTCCTCACTGGACCAGAGCCATCCTGACTCTTCCTGCCAGACAGCCCTCTCCGTCTCTTCCTCCCATCCCTCCGCCTCTCCCTCTTCCGCCCAGCCCAACCATCTTCTCAAGGACATTTGACTATTCCACGCTTTTTTACCCCCTGGTTTCTATGATTCGCTCTGTTTGAACGAGCTATTTTGATCGGTACGCATCGCTCATCTAAGAAAATTGCTTCAACTGAGTGTGCTTGTGATTTGTCTTGTTCCTATGCCATGGAATTGCTCTAGGAGTTGAATGCGATTCGGAGCGCGCCAACCGGTTTCAATAAGACAAGTCAGTAAGCTGGAGAAAAGAAAGCGGGACCCGAAGGCTGAGTCAGCTACAAGACAGAGAAAAGATGCGATGCAGGGAAGGGAAATCAGGAGGTGAGGTCGAGTGATCGCTGGACGGTGGAGCTGAGGAGACGCTGGGCGAGGGAGGGCTGGGTCTGGTCCTCCTCGGGGACGTGGAACAGACGCTGCTTCGTCAGCTGGGCAATCAGGCCGCTGAGGACGTCGGCCGAGAGAGCGCAGGCGTCGCAGACGCTCTTGGAGAGCTTGTCGGGGGCGGCGGAGGACGCGGCGGGGAGG
>JBCBZV010000012.1:0-53372 GCA_039815155.1 Pseudomonadota bacterium | reverse complement strand
CGAACGCCACCGCTTCACCACCAAACACTTCCGAACACACCCGCGTCAGCGCCGCCGTCAGCGTCGTCTTACCGTGGTCTACGTGTCCTATCGTGCCCACGTTTACGTGAGGCTTATCGCGCTCAAATGTTTCCTTTGCCATCCCAGCTTTTCTCCTTTACTACCTGACCGTCAACATGCGACAGGTCAGACGGTGCTAACAAATACCAACTTCGTTTCTGCGACGCCGCCTCGTTTAGCGTTCATCACCGGCTCGCAGTTTGTGTTGCAGTGGAGCTCATAACCGGACTTGAACCGGTGACCTCTTCCTTACCAAGGAAGTGCTCTACCGACTGAGCTATATGAGCCAGAGGCCTGCAACACGAAATCTCTATACTTTCTAGCTTCCTAACGCTTGGCTACCTTTTTAACCCCTGGCTACCTTCTTAACCCTTGGCTGTCTTATTACCAATGGCTGCCTTCCTACCCTTGGCTAGGATTTGGCGCGTTTTCAATGCCTTGCTTAGCCTTGCGAGCAGATCGTATGGAGCGGGTAGCGGGACTCGAACCCGCATCATCAGCTTGGAAGGCTGAGGTTCTACCTTTGAACTATACCCGCGCGATCCTTACGTTCTTGCCACCCGCTGTTCCAAACCGCTGTTCGAAATTCGCGTCAATCTTGTTGCTTTCGTCTGTCTTCCATTCAAGACGTGCCGAAATAAACTCATCGAACACGCTTTTCAAACTTGGCTTTATCACTGGAACCCCTATTTAAGTGGTCCGAGTGGATGAAGCCGTAATATTCACACCGTAGACGTCGCCGCTATCTCGTCGCTATGACGTCGTATTGATGCTTTTCTTTCTCTTTACTGCGTCCCTTAGTGCTTGCATCGGGCAAATCGATGCTTTTCTCACGAGCAAAAGCGACCAGCTGCATCGTCTTTCGCTTAAAAGAGTCAGCAGGATCGCGTGTTCCACTGCCACTATTGATGGCTAGAAAAACCTTTTATTTTCATTCACTTATGGTGGAGGGGGGTGGATTCGAACCACCGAAGCTCGCGCGTCAGATTTACAGTCTGATCCCTTTGGCCACTCGGGAACCCCTCCGAAAGGCGGCACATTCTGCTGATGGCCATGAGTGATGTCAACAATAAATCGGGGCCTGACAATCGTGTGCGCAGCGACGCCTCCGGCCGCTCATCCACCAAGCATGCGAGCAAACATGCAAAGGCCGGGATTCGGGGCCACGAACTGCAAAGAAAATCTTAGAAAATGGAGCTGGCGAGAGGAATCGAACCCCCGACCGGCTGATTACAAATCAGCTGCTCTACCTACTGAGCTACGCCAGCTTTACACCGAGAACGCCGAGACGATCTCCGAAAAGGAGCGCGAGGATAGACAATGCGTGGGCGGCTTTCAATGGTACAACTTAAAACTCTGACTTTTGCACTTTGTCTAGCGCAGCTGCGCCATCATCAATGAGTTCGTGATGCGCTGCAGCTACGATCAAGCCTTCCAAAACTAGATTTTCGATGTGGCACTGATCCAAATGAGCGAAGCCAGCAAGCTGTTCCGAGTTGCCACCCGTGGTGCACACACGCACATTAGCCAGTTCTGTCTGCTCAAGGGCACATCGAATGGCGCCCACTTGGGCCAGCAGCACGCCCCGACCCACCGCGTCGGCGGTGGATGTTCCCGGATCCAGTGAAGTTACCTGTTCAACAGCGCTGCGCACACGATCGGTATTTGCAAATAAGCTTTGGCGCATAAGATAAGCGCCGGGGACAATGTAGCCACCTTGGTGGCACCCCTGCTCATCTACAAAGTCGATCGTCAATGCAGTGCCCGCGTCGATGACGCACAGGGAACTACGGAATCGATGCCATGCACCAAGCATCGCCAGCCAACGATCTACACCCATGGCGGAGGAATCGGCATAGGAATTCGATAAGCCTCCGAGCTGCTTATCCGTTTGGGCAAACCAGCAGTTAGCCCCAAGCCGCCGGGCGTGAAATTCCAATGATGCATTGGCGTCTTCAGACAAAACGCTGGAGCAGAGCATTAAGTCGAATTCGTCTAGCTCACTAAGGCGAGCAAGTAATTCACCAAAAGGCTGGCTACCGATTCGTGTGGGACGATCTTGCGAAACAGTAGCCCACTTAACGGAACTATTACCCGCGTCAATCAACAGTAGAGAAGGCTGTTTCATTAAACGGGACGCATAGAGACTTCACCGCCGTGAATGAGCTCATTTCCTGTCTTTGTTTCTAGAACAAGGGCACCCTTCGAATCCACACCTCGTGCGACTCCCATCTTTTTATCGGCAAAGGAGGATGAAACATAAACTCGCTCTCCCGCGTAGGCGTCCCATCGCAACCAGCGCTCTCGCCAACCTTCAAAACCAACCTTTTGATAATGGGTCAAAGCAGGTATCAGCTTGTTCAGTAACGAACTTGCTACTTGATTTCGCGACGGTGACCGACCGTCAGGCAATCGCAGATCCGCCCAAGCCTGTCCGATTCTCCTGGCCGCTGAAGCGGGTACGGATACGTTGACGCCCACTCCAACAATCGCTGTGCTTGGGCCTGACACATCACCAGTCATTTCAATCAAAACACCCGCTAGTTTGTTGCGCTGGCGCAGCACATCGTTTGGCCACTTCAAGCCCAGATTTTCTACCCCTAGATCTGCCAGCGCTTCACACACCGCCACTCCGACCGCCAAGGAAAGCCCTTCCAAAACTTCCGCGCCACCGCCGAAGCGCCAGGCTATTGATAAGTAGATATTTGAGGCAAGTGGACTAATCCAGCTACGCCCCCGCCTTCCTCGACCCGCAGTTTGATGCTCGGCGAGGTAGACCGCTGCGCTTCCTGGAATGGGCTCCGCGCGAGCCGCAAGCGCATTCGTTGAATCGGTGGACAAGGCGATTTCGAGCGTGCCTAAACCGGCGCTGGCTTCCTGGGACAATTGCGACTGGATCTCCTCACGATCAAGCAATTCGATACCACCGGGAATTCGATAGCCCTTACCCCTTAGCGTTTCGACCTCCAAGCCAAGCTCAGCTAGGCCGTTAAGATGCTTCCATATGGCAGTTCGACTAACACCAATAGAAGCCGCTATTTCTTCACCGGAGTGATGCTGTCCGTCCGCAAGAAGCCGAAGAAGATGTTTGCTGTCCACCGAGTGTTCAATTCCGCTTGGGTAAGAAAGCAAAACTATACCGCAGCGGCGCTCTTGCGATGTCAGCCCTTTTTTAAAAAGCACTTTACGTTTACGTAAACGTAATCTACAGTAATCTCATGACTGATGGCAGCTATACGATCTCTGAACTGGCCCGCGAATTCGATGTTTCGACGCGCACGATTCGTTTCTACGAAGAGAAAGGGTTTCTATCGCCGCAAAGACAAGGCCAGCAGCGGATCTACGCTCCCAGCGATCGAGCCCGAATCCGTTTGCTCCTGAGAGGCAAGCGGATCGGTCTGTCCCTGGCAGAGAGCATGGAAATCATTGAGATGTATCAGTCATCGGGCGGCGACACCGCTCAGTTAGATGCATTGCTGATCCGAATCGACGAACGACGTTTAGCCCTCAAGCAACAACAAAAAGATCTCGTTGCGATGCTCAAAGCACTAGATGAGGTAGAAGCACTTTGCCGACAAGCGCGATCTTCATAGCCAGCGCTACATACCAGACCCTAAATCGGGAGAACCAGTAATGAACACAGCCTATCCGAACATGCGATTTGGCTTGGGTGAAGAGATCGACATGCTTCGCGACTCCGTGCACGAAATGTGCAATCGCGAAATACGTCCACGCGCGGAGCAAATCGACAAAGACAACGAGTTCCCAGCAGATCTGTGGGTGAAGCTCGGTGACATGGGGCTGCTCGGGATCACCGTCGACGAAGCCTATGGGGGCAGCGGATTGGGCTACCTTGCTCACGCGGTGGTCATGGAAGAGATAAGTCGGGCTTCTGCTTCCGTTGGTCTTTCCTACGGTGCCATGTCAAACCTCTGTATGAATCAGATTAATAGGCATGGCACAGAAGCACAGAAGCAAAAATACTTACCGGCGCTATGTCGCGGGGAGCACGTGGGTGCGCTCGCCATGTCTGAGGCAAACGCAGGCTCAGATGTCGTAAGCATGAAGCTTTCCGCACGACGCGACGGTGACCGCTACCTGCTCAATGGCACCAAGATGTGGATCACCAATGGTCCGGACGCGGACGTCTATGTGATTTACGCAAAAACCGACCCGGAAGCGGCGTCGAGAGGCATTAGCGCCTTCATCGTTGAGCGAGACTTCAGCGGATTCTCCCGCTCACCTAAGCTCGATAAGTTAGGAATGCGCGGCTCAAACACCTGTGAACTGGTGTTCGAAGACTGTGAGATTCCGGCTGAAAATATATTGCGCGCAGAAGGGAAAGGCGTCGAGATTCTTATGTCTGGCCTCGACTATGAGCGCTCCGTTCTCTCCGGAGGGCCCGTCGGCATCATGCAAGCCTGCGTGGATGAGGTCCTACCCTACCTCCACACGCGACAGCAATTCGGCAAAGCTATCGGCGAATTTCAGCTGATGCAGGGAAAACTCGCCGACATGTATGCGGACCTTAATGCCAGCCGCGCTTACCTCTATGCGGTTAATGCGGCTTGCGATCGGGGTGAGGAGACTCGCCAGGACTGTGCCGCGGTAATTCTCTACACCGCAGAAAAAGCTACCCAGGTCGCCCTTCAAACAATCCAAGCTTTGGGCGGCTACGGTTATACCAATGAAGCGGCGGCGGGCAGGCTGCTGCGCGACGCAAAATTGTATGAAATTGGGGCTGGTACTTCGGAAATCCGCAGAATGCTGATCGGCCGCGAATTGTTTAAGGCTAGCGCGTGAGTCTAATGGATGAAGAGCGAGTGAATCGCTCCGACGGAAAGTAAAGAGCTGAAGGTTGCGATGAGTGTTTTAGTATCCCGGCACGATCCTCACTCCGATGACAGCCTGTCGAATGCGGCAGCCATGGCGGCACAGGTGAAGGAGCTGCGCGAGCTCGTCGCCCAGATCAGCCTCGGGGGCGGCGACAAGGCGCGCAAGCGTCACTTGGCTCGCGGCAAGCTTCTACCACGGGAGCGGCTAGAGAAGCTGCTCGATCCGGGGAGTCCATTTTTGGAGTTTTCCCAACTCGCGGCCCATGAGGTATACGACGACTACGTGCCGAGCGCGGGGCTCATAACCGGGATTGGGCGCGTTAGCGGTACCGAATGCGTCATTTTCGTCAACGACGCGACAGTTAAGGGCGGCACCTACTACCCTTTAACGGTAAAGAAGCAGGCTAGAGCGCAAACGATAGCGGAGCAGAACCTACTTCCGTGCCTCTACCTAGTGGACTCCGGCGGTGCTTTCCTACCTCTGCAAGACGAGGTGTTTCCCGATCGTGAGCATTTTGGAAGAGCCTTCTACAATCAGGCCCGAATGTCCGCTAAAGGTATTCCGCAGCTGGCAGCCGTATTGGGTAGCTGCACAGCCGGTGGTGCTTATCTGCCTGCGATGGCCGACGAATCGATCATCGTCAAGCAACAGGGCACGATCTTTCTCGGTGGTCCCCCATTGGTGAAAGCCGCCACCGGCGAAAACGTGAGCGCCGAGGATCTTGGCGGTGCGGACGTGCACTGTCGTCAATCGGGGGTGACCGATCACTATGCGGACAACGACGAGCACGCCCTTCAACTCCTCCGACGATCTGTCGCGAACCTAAATAGACCGACTAAGCCGGCGCAGCCACGCAAGGATCCTGTCGAGCCTCGCTATGCCGCGAGTGAGCTATACAGCATTGTTCCTGAGGATCGTCGCCAGCCCTTCGATGTGCGTGAGGTTATTGCGCGCGTCGTGGACGATTCAGACTTTGACGAATTCAAAGCCCTTTTTGGTGACACGTTGGTGTGCGGTTTTGCGCATCTCGCAGGTTTTCCGGTGGGTATCGTTGCCAATAACGGAATCCTGTTTTCCGAATCCGCGGTCAAAGGCGCGCACTTCGTTGAACTCTGCGCCCAAAGACGGATACCTCTGCTCTTTCTGCAAAACATCACCGGTTTCATGGTCGGACGAGAATACGAAGCGGAAGGTATTGCCCGCCACGGCGCAAAGATGGTCCACGCTGTGGCCTGTGCGGACGTGCCGAAGCTCACCTTAGTGATCGGAGGCTCTTTCGGTGCTGGCAATTACGCGATGTGCGGTCGCTCCTACGACCCAAGATTCATGTTCATGTGGCCGAATGCTCGAATCTCCGTTATGGGTGGTGAGCAAGCGGCCAGTGTATTGGCGACAGTCAAACAGGAACAGCTTGAGAAGGCCGGCTCGGCCCTGATGTCTGATGATGAGGAAGCTGCGTTCAAGCGGCCAATAATCGAACGTTACGAATCCCAAGGACACCCTTACCACGCCTCGGCTCGGCTTTGGGACGACGGCGTGATCGACCCGGCCGATACTAGGCGAGTCCTCTCCTTGGCCCTAACCGCTTCTCTCAATGCGCCAGTCGGCGAGTCGCGCTTCGGCGTTTTCCGAATGTGAGCAAACGGTGAATTTATGGAGACTGTAAACAACAACGGAGCAACAAGCAGCGCGAAAGAACTCGACGAGCGCGTGACGCTTCGTATAGATGAACGAGGCGTGGCCTGGGTCACGCTGAATAGACCAGAAAAGCACAATGCATTCGACGACCAGATGATTGATCAGCTGAGCCAATGCTTCTGCCAGCTTGCTGCGACCCCAGATGTCCGAGCGACCGTTGTCGGCTCGGCCGGTAAAAGCTTCTGCGCGGGCGCCGATCTCGCCTGGATGCGTCGAATGGCCGGCTACGACTTTGCAGAAAATGAGCGAGACGCCCTGGCATTAGCGGAAATGTTACGGGCCTTGAACGAACTTCCCATGCCCACAATTGCGCGAGTTCAAGGCAGTGCCTTTGGTGGCGCCGTAGGACTAATTAGCTGCTGCGACATTGCGCTAGCGTCGGAAGATGCTCGTTTTGGCCTGACTGAGGTAAAGATAGGGCTGATACCAGCCACGATTGGACCGTATGTTTTGGAAGCCATCGGTCAGCGCTGGTCACGCCGACTTTTTCTGAGCGGCGAGATTTTCGACGCGGACAGGGCCCTAAATATCGGTTTGGTCCACGAGCAATGCGCAAGTCACGAACTAGACCACTGCCTAGAAGAACAAATCGATGTGCTTTTGAAAAACGGTCCGCGAGCGACAAGAGCGGCTAAGGCGCTGATCAAGGACTTCGCGGGCCGGCCGATCGACGACCAAGTAAGACGCGAGACCAGCCGCCGAATCGCCGAACAACGCACGAACGAGGAAGGGCAAGAAGGCTTAAGCGCGTTCTTGGAAAAGCGCAAACCAGGTTGGGTCCTCAGCCCGGCCCTAGAACAGACGCCGCTATGAACCAGATTTTGAGTCCACGAGCATTCGCGAATGTTTAAGCGAATTTTAATAGCCAATAGAGGGGAGATCGCCTGCCGCGTCGCTCGGACGGCTCATCGTTTGGGGGTTGAAACAATTGCGGTCTACTCAGAAGCAGACCGGCAAGCGCTGCATGTCAAGGCGGCTGATCAAGCTTACCTTCTTGGACCTGCACCGGCTCGCGAGTCTTATCTCAACGGCGAAAAAATCCTGGCGGTGGCCGCTGAGGCCGGCGCCGATGCGATTCACCCGGGTTACGGATTTTTATCGGAGAACGCTGAGTTCGCGCAGGAGTGCAAAGAGCGGGGAATTTGCTTCATCGGCCCACCCGCCAAGGCCATAGAAGAGATGGGCTCAAAGGCACGCGCGAAGACGATTATGGAGCAAGCGGGCGTGCCACTCATACCTGGCTATCACGGCGACGACCAAAGCAGCGATGTTCTGCGCCAAGCAGCGGTCAGCATGGGCTTTCCTGTTCTACTCAAAGCGGCAGCAGGTGGTGGTGGGAAGGGAATGCGCGAAGTGCGCTCGGAAGCGGAGTTCGAGGAAGCTCTCGAAGCAGCCTGTCGCGAATCCCGTGCGAGCTTTGGCGACGATCGCATGTTGGTCGAGAAACGTCTACTTCGTCCGCGCCACGTGGAAGTGCAAGTGTTTTTTGACGCGCACGGCAATGGTGTGTACCTCGCAGAGAGAGATTGCTCGATTCAGCGCCGCCATCAAAAGGTGATCGAAGAAGCGCCTGCCCCAGGTTTAACCGTCGAGCTACGCCGCGCCATGGGAGAAGCAGCGCTCAGTGCGGCCTCGGCAATTGGCTACGAGGGTGCGGGCACCGTCGAGTTTTTACTTGATGAATCGCAAGATTTTTACTTCATGGAGATGAACACGCGGCTGCAGGTAGAGCACCCAGTTACGGAAATGATCACTGGAACGGACCTAGTCGAGTGGCAACTTCGCGCCGCAGCCGGAGAGCCGTTGGCTGTCAGTCAGAACGAAATCACGTTGACCGGACACGCGATCGAAGCCCGCATTTATGCTGAAGACACCACAGCGGAATTTATACCGGCGACCGGTCTGCTCGAGCAGTTCTGCCCGCCAGCAGAGTCGGCGAGTCTCCGTATTGATACGGGCGTTGAGTCTGGTTCGGAGATATCTCCCTACTACGATCCGATGATCGCAAAACTCATCGTGCATGGCACCGACCGTGAGGACGCCTGCCGAAGATTGTCTTCCGCGCTAGCAGATTTTTTGATGACGGGCCCGGCCAATAACACGGAGTTTCTCCGCCGGATCGCTTCTTCAGAAGCGTTCATCAGCGCTGAACTGGATACGTCTTTTATCGAAAAGCACAAGAGCGAGCTACTGCCGACCTCTCCAGCCGATCCGGTTGAGGAACTAGCAGACCTGGCCGTCGCCGCGAACATCGTAGTTTCAGAGCGAGGACGCGGCAGAGGCTCAAGTCCCTGGGATGCCAACGATAGCTGGCGGTCGAATCTAAATTCACGAGAGGAAATCCAGCTCGAAATCGATGAGCAGGAGAAGACAATAGTCCTCACGCACACGGCCCACGGACTCCTAGTGGAACACGAGGATAAGGAGCTGCTCGTCAATGGTCTCTATGCTAACGCCGACCAGGGACGCTTTAAAATCGATGTTGGCGGCAAAGTGCGCGTTGGCACAGTACTACTTGGGCGAGATGTTCCGCATAAGGTGTGCTGGCGAGAGCGATCTTTTGAATTCAGCGAAGTCTTAGCGGAATTTTCTGCCAGCACAGCCGCCGCCGGTGACGAAGACTTTGCCGCACCCATGCACGGCACGGTGGTCGCGCAGCTGGTGAACCCCGGAGATGAGGTCGAGGCCGGTGATGGGGTTATTGTTATTGAAGCTATGAAAATGGAGCAGACTCTACGCGCACCGACAGCCGGGAGAGTGCTCGACTACTTAGCTACACCAGGCGATCTTGTGGATCGGGGAACGCGGCTAGTGGACTTCAAAGCATCTGCTGATGGCAGTGAGCTATGAGCATAGGCGACTCACCGCTCACCCCCGGAACTGGCGATTCGTCGAGCGACTCCAAGAGTCACAGCGCTCGCAGCCAGCGAGGCAAACAAAAAAACACCACTTTTCCAGACTCTGTTTCGATTATTGAAGTGAGCCCTCGGGATGGGCTCCAGAACGAATCGACAACGCTCGCTCTGGAAGAAAAAATTCGCCTGGTAGAGGCGCTGTCGCTGGCGGGCCTGAAACACATCGAAACGGGAAGCTTCGTGAATCCGCAACGAGTCCCACCGATGGCGGATAGCGACGAACTTTTCTCCGCGATCAATCGCGCGCCGGGAGTAACTTATTCCGCTTTAGTGCCAAACCAGAGAGGTTTAGATCGGGCCTTGGCTGCAGGCGCTACGGAAGTCGCTGTCTTCACGGCCGCGTCGGAGACTTTCTCCCAACGCAATATCGAGTGCTCGATAGCAGAGAGCTTTGAGCGGTTCAAACCGGTGGTCAAGAACGCGCACAAAGCCGGCCTTAAGGTTCGCGGTTACGTGTCATGCGTTGTCGATTGTCCCTACGAAGGTCCGATTGCAATAGAGAATGTCGCTACAGTCAGCGGGCGACTACTGGAAATGGGGTGCTATGAGATTGCTTTGGGTGATACCACGGGAGCAGGAACACCCGGGTCTATGGGTGCTCTTTTAGAGAGTCTTGTGCAAGAGATCGATCCGACGTTACTGGCTCTGCATTGTCACAATACCTATGGCCAGGCTCTCGCCAATATTTTGACCGGATTGGAATTTGGTATCGGCACCATTGACAGCTCCGTAGCGGGTCTCGGCGGCTGCCCCTATGCGGTAGGCGCCTCCGGAAATGTTGCCACGGAAGACGTGGTGTATATGCTGCACGGTATGGGCATTGAAACAGGCCTAGACCTGGACCAACTAATAGCAGCGGGGCAACGCTGTTGCACGGCGTTGCACAAACCAAATCACGCGCTAGTCGCGCAGGCATTCAGAGCCAAGGGCTCGTCCGCGTAATGTGCTAGGGTCACGATCTTGAAAGAAGATCGTGATAGAAAGCGAAAAGTCCAAAAACCTCCAGAGCAGATCAGTCACGACAGCTGCTTCTGCATTTGCAGCCTGACTTGCTAGCGGTGAAGGATTCTATGTCGGCTGGATACTCCCTAGACCATGAGAAGCTTCGCAATATGGCGGCGATTATCGCCACCTTGTCGGGCTTACTCCAATGCGCCTCTCTTTGGTTGCTGCCCACTACTCCCGTTCTGTTACTGACCGCATTTACAGGAGCGGTCTATATCGTTCTGGGTCTGGGGCTATTCGGCATATCACGCTTTTCGTTGATGCTTGCCATCATTGCGCCGCCAGTTCGAAGCTGGCTTGGCTTGTTTCCATTAGAGATAGCGACTTGGGAATGGCTAAGATCAGCGGCCGATATTTCTATCGCCTTGCTTTGCTTACCTGTGTTCTGGGCGTCCTTGAGCCCGGACTTTGAATCAATCGAACCCGGTGCGCGAAGTATTAAATCTGACAACAGGGATGCTTGACCCACTTCTTATCCTCGTTGCGCTGATCTGCGGGCTCATCAGTAGAGCGCTTAAACTGCCCGCGCTGATCGGATATCTAGCCGCAGGCTTCGTACTCCATGAACTCTCCTTTAGTGAAGGCGAACTGCTCGCTACCCTGGCAGAGGTCGGTATTACGCTACTGCTGTTTACCATTGGCCTAAAGCTGCAAGTAAAGGATTTGCTTCGCGTAGAAGTCTGGGGCACAACACTGGCGCACATGCTGCTTACCCATGGAGTCATCCTGCTGTTGTTGCTGGGCGCTGCATGGCTGATACCGTCCTTGGCTTTGGCCTTCAACGCGGTGCTGCTGTTGGCCTTTGCGCTAACGTTCTCCAGCACAGTTTTTGTGATTCAAATCATGCAAGAGCGAGGAGAAATGGCGTCCAGACACGCAAGACTTGCCGTTGGCGTGCTGATCATCCAAGATCTGGCGGCGGTGCTCTTCTTGGCTGTAAGCACGGGCAAAGCACCTCACTGGAGCGCCTTGGGACTGCTCCTACTAATCCCGTTGAAACAGCCCATTATTCGACTCCTAAAACTGACGGGCCACGGGGAGTTGTTTACGCTCGCGGGCTTTGCACTAGCTTTCCTTGGTGCCGAACTGTTTGACATGGTCGGTGTAAAAGGCGATTTGGGCGCATTGCTGATCGGTGCGCTCTTAGCCGGCGAGCAAAAGGCAAAAGAACTCGCCAAGAGTCTTCTCTACTTCAAAGACTTATTCTTGGTAGGTTTCTTCCTTTCAATTGGCTTGGCGGGATGGCCAACCGGCGATGTTTTTCTCTTAGCTATCACGCTAGGCGCGCTTAGCCTCCTAAAACCCTGGTTGTACTTTTTTCTACTGACCAAGTTTCACGTCGCACCGCGTACCTCACTCCTTGCATCGGCAAGTCTCGCCAGTCATAGCGAATTCGGTTTGATCGTAGTCGCGCTGGCGGTGGCAAACGATTGGATTGGAGCTGAGTGGACTGCTGCCATGTCGATAGCTATTGCGACAAGTTTTGTCGTCGCTTCGCCCTTAAACCGGGTATCGCATCGCCTCTACCAGCGATTTCGACCGCGTTTTCTTCCCTTCGAATCTCCTAGAGTTCGCGCCGCGCTACCGGATACGCGCAACGTAAAGGTGATGGTTTTGGGTATGGGAAATATCGGCACAGGGGCCTATGAAGCGATAGCGCAAGAGTACGGAGAGCAGGTGCTTGGCATCGACGATAATGACAACAAGCTGGCGAGACATCGAGCCATGCATCGGCGCGTGGCTGCTGCCGATGCGAGCGATCCGGACTTTTGGCACCGCGTGGCGTTGGATGAGCTGAAACTGGTTATGCTCGCCCTTACCAACCATCAGGAGAACATATTGGTTGGGAAGCTTTTGAAGCGTGTGGGTTATCGAGGCGAGCTCGCAGCGGTCGTTCGCTTCGAAGAGGAAGCTGCAGAGCTCAAGGAGCTGGGCATCTCCGCGTTCAATTTATACGCGCAGGCTGGTGAGGGATTTGCCGCGCACGCTAGTGAAGGCCTAAGACCCCAAAGAGGATAAGCTTGTTAGTTTAGGAGCGTTTTAGGTGCATGGGCATGGGGTTTATTCCAGCAACCTCCGCACTGGCAGAGTTATCGCTGGCAACGATTTTGTGACTCCGGTTCGCCACCTGTTCATTCAAACCACGACCTAGTCGCGTAAGGAAAATTACGTTCGCTGCTAGATAGGCGCCTATCACAAGGTTAAAGAGACCAAAGGTTAGCGTATTCCAGAATACGGTCAGTAATAATGTGGTGCTTAGTACTCGAATAAAATCCAAGAAGAAGGTCGCGATGACAGCTCTTTGATCCATCCAACGAGCGGTACTGACCGTGGCGCCCAGAAGACAAACCGCAATTCCAAGACCGCTTTGATAGGTCTCAGCCACGCCCTGTTGTAAATAAACCAACGCGGTAACGACGGCAATCAGTTGAAAGAGCGCATACTGCTCGACAATCCGAGGCGCGGAAGGATCGTATCGTTCAAAGGTCCGCAAATCGTTCTTAGCGCGCGGATCGGCTTCTTCGAGATCCTCGGGGCGCCAACCGGTTCGCGCGACGAGAACCCGCCATTTATCGGACCATCGTTTGGCTCGAACAAAATCCGTAAGCATTTCCCAGTAAATGTGAGTTAAGGCTCGCACTGGATTAAAGCTGCGCAGCGGTCCACGTATCCCAAAAACCGGTGGCTCTTCTTCTCGCTCTTCCTGAAAAGTTCCGAACAGCCGATCCCAAAGGATGAAAACGCCACCGTAATTTTTGTCTAAATAGCAGTCATTTTGCGCATGGTGCACGCGATGGTTAGACGGGGTAACAAAGAACCACTCGTACCAGCCCATTTTTTCAACGTGTTCCGTATGCACCCAAAATTGATAAATCAAATTGGCAGAGCCTACGGTCAGCACAATCTCCGCCGGGATGCCCAGCACGAACATAGGAATGTAGAACACCCAACCGAGAAGAAACCCGGTACTGGTTTGGCGAAGTGCAGTACTCAGGTTGTAGTCCTCGCTCTGATGGTGAGCGACGTGCGCTGCCCAGAGGATCGTCCGCTCATGACCTAAGCGATGCAACCAGTAGTAGCAAAAGTCATACATGATAAAAGCAATGGCCCAGGTCCAGGGACTCGCTGCGTCCATCTGCGGCGCGGAAGCATACTCGCTGATCCAGTGGTAAATGTAGGCCCCTGCGCCCAAGGTCACGAACTTACGCGTCTGACTCAGCACGCCCAAAAACAGGCTGCTGACCGCGTCATTGATTCGATAGGTGTTTCGACCAGTGCGAACACCCCAATACAGTTCGAAGGCCATGGCTAGAACGAAGACGGGTATCGCGTAGGCAATTAAATCCACTAGTGAGTTCGCTCGCTGAAGGCTAGGCGTCTAGATCTGGAATCATTTCGTCTTTTAGACGCGCGATCGAGTCCTTAAGACGAAGCTTTTCCTTCTTTAAGCGTTGGAGCAGTATCTGATTCTGATAGGGATAGTTCTGCATCTCGATTATGCGCGTATCCAGGGCCCGGTGCCTCGACTGCAACTGCATGAGGCGCATTGCTGGCGTAAGTACCTCGTTAGCGGCTTCCGCCTCTGGGTTTGGCTCCTTGCCGGGTGGCCAGTTCATGTCGTAGGGAATGCTTATATCGAGCGGTGGGTCAACAAAGATAGCCCCGCTGTGCGCGGGGCACAAGGGGTGGCTTCCTACCCGGACCAGGCCAGATACTCCACCCATAGATCATCTCGAGCATCACCCAGCGCAAGAAAATGCGGACTTGAGACCGTGTCTCGGAAGTTGTAACTCAATGGTTTACCGTCCATCGCCAGCACAGCACCCCCAGCCGCGGTCACTAGCGCGTCTCCTGCGGCTACGTCCCATTCACTGCACGGTGAGAACCGTGGGTACCAGTCGCCGCGCCCCTCGGCAAGCTCACAGAATTTGAGGGCGCTTCCAAAATTCTCCCGATCAATCGATCGTCGCGCTTGAACCCATTCAATACTCGCCAACAGCTTCTCGTTTTTGTGGCGCTTACTCGCTAGAAGCGTCGCCCTTTGCCCATCTAGAGAGCGCGTTTGTATGGGCTCATAGGCCCAGCGTTGGTGCTGGCGGGTTGCACGGCAAGCTCCAACACCAGGTGCACCGAGGTAGGCCAGCTCGCTGACGGGACAATATACGATCCCGAAGACAGACCTGTACTCGTCGATAAGCGCCAAATTAATCGTGAATTCGGACGTCCCATCAAGGAACTCTCGCGTTCCATCGAGGGGGTCGATCATCCACAAAATGGGCCACTTATGACGCTCTTGGAAGGCGTGTTGGTCACTCTCTTCTGATAGCACCGGAATGTCCGGTGTGACCTGGGCAAGACCGTTAAATAATATCTGATGGGATGCGAGATCTGCTTTTGTCAGGGGGGTTCGATCTTCTTTTTGTTTCACCTCCGTGCGCATCTCGGAGCTAGCGTAGTGGCGGAGAATCTCCTTTGACGCTTCAGCGCAAAGATCAAGACACTGTTCAATCTGTAGCTCGTTTAGGTGGCCGACACCTCGTAAACCCATGCTCCCTACTATAGCATTGCGCTGATGATTGACTGGTCTGCCATCGACACCGTACTCCTCGATATGGACGGCACGTTGTTGGATCTGCAGTTCGACAATCATTTCTGGATGGAATATTTACCTCGGGCCTACGCTCGCCGACATGGGGGCGAGGTGAACGAGGCCAAAGCCTATCTATTGGCCGAATTCGACGCGGTGCGCGGCACCTTACCCTGGTACTGTTTAGATCACTGGTCGCAACAGCTAGGAATGGATATACCCGCCCTAAAGCTCGAACTGAAGCATATGATTCGAGCACGCCCGTATACGCTGGATTTTCTCAAGCGCCTCCAGGAGGGCCCTCACCGCGTTCTTTTGGTGACAAACGCGCACCGCGAAACGCTACGAATTAAAATGAACGAAGTCGATATCAGCAGCTGGTTTGACGAGATTGTGGTATCGCATGATTTTGGCGCTCCCAAAGAGAGCCAACTCTTTTGGCAAGGGTTTCAGCGGAGCTTTCCTTTCGACCCTAGCCGCACCTTACTCATCGATGACACGGAATCCGTGCTTCACTCGGCGCAGACGTTCGGAATCGGCCACTTGCTTACTATGCTGCAGCCCGACAGCTCGGCGGACAAGAGAGTAGCGACACAGTTTCCTGCGATACACCACTTCGACGAAATCATGCCGGCTAGGACACCGCACTAGTGGACAAGCTGCGTGTCGATAAATGGTTGTGGGCCGCGCGGTTTTTCAAAACCCGATCGCTAGCAAAAACAGCCATCGAAGGCGGTAAGGTTCGCGTCGCGGGTCAACGGGTAAAAGTATCGAGAGAAGTCTGCGTAGGGGACGCGCTGCGAATTAGCCAAGGTTGGGACGAACGAGAAGTCGAAATTCTCAGACTTTCCGATCAACGACGGGGGGCAAGCGAGGCACAAGCAATGTATCGCGAGAGCGAGGCCAGTATTGCGCGCCGTCAGCAGTCAGCGCAGGCGAGAAAGCTCGCCGGCGGCATGACCGAGCGTCCAGCGCGGCGGCCCGATAAACGAGAGAGAAGACAGCTTCAGCGTCTCCAAGACTTTGACTGATAGGTATCGCTAAGTCTTGGGCGGCCGCTCAGCCGCTTCCAATTCAGGCGAAAAAAACAAAATCAAAGCGTACATCAGTCGATACCAAAGACGCAGATTCGTGGACCTTAATACCCTAGCGGCACAGGCCGCGCGGGATACGGGAAAGAAACTCCCGGCCCTTGTCGACAACGGCTCGGGACATCCGTTTGCCCATGCTCGAAGCGCTCGCTGCTGACTCTTGCGACTGGCTAGGCGCTGCAATCTCGGCTTTAACTTTTTAATTCCCGGTGAACCGCGCAGGTTGTCGCTATGCTGCCGATACGCGGCTGTCGGATCGGCAAGAAAGGCGGTCGGCAAATCCAGCAGAACTGCCAACATCAAAGCGGCCCAGTCGTGCATAGGCCAGGGGGCGCCCCTATGAGTTACAAGGATCTCCGCAAGTTCTCGGGAAATGCACATCGACATTCCAATTGCCGGATTGACCAAAGACAGATCTGGGCTTTTGCCACTGACACGCTTTTTATAGGGCGACAGAGTTTGTCCATAGAATGATTCCGCCAGCTGGTTTCCTGCTTCGTCGATTAAGGAAACATCGCTGAAAATAAGAGATGGAGCGTTCGCGCTGGAGCTTAAAAGCGCCTCATAGCGCTGTACCCGATCCTTAAACCAGACATCGTCTTGGTCACAAAAGAAAATATGGGACGCATCGCTGTGCGTCAGCAAATTCTCAAGCGCGCTAAGAAAGCTGCGCTCTGGCCCCAGCGGTTCATCGTGCGTATGTACTTGAATGGCACAGCGGTGGCCCTCCGTTGCCGCCCATGTGCGGGCGATGGTGCGAGTTCCGTCCGTGCTCCCCCAATCGTGAATGTGTACCTCCGCCAGCGGCCTCGATTGGCTAGCCAAAGACTCCAGTTGTTCATGCAGAAACCTTTCGCCCTGATAGGTACACACCAATGCGGCGAAGCAAATCACGCTTGCAAAACCTCTCGAAGCCGGTCTCTGAGCACCCGCTGGGAAAACTGAGCGTCATAAATCGAGCGAGTTTGTGGTCTCCAGCCCTTGCGCAATCGATCAGTAAGCTCTGAAATCGTGTTTGCTAGTGCTCGTGGATCTTCCGCGTTACAGGGGATCAGCCCGCTTTCTTCATCAAAACTATCAGTCAGAGCAGTCGATGCCCGAGTGATTGTTGCCCGATTTGCCGCAAGCGCTTGATGCACTTTGTAAGGCACGACTGATGCGGCTTTTTGCGATCCACCAAAGATACCTAAACAAATGTGAGCCTTGGACACTTTTTTGCGCAGTTCTTCGGTGTCCAGCAACCTTCTATCCCAACTCAGTGTTTTGAGCTGTTTCTGGCTGAGCTTTTCCGCAAGCCTTTCCGCTGCCTGACCGTCTCCCACCAATTCTATGTCGATAGGAGCACCGCTCCTTTCCAAGAGCTCAGCTGCATCCACAATCACCTCAACGCCGTGGAGAGGTATAAGCGTGCCCCAGAAAAGTACGGTCGCGCGCGCTCCGAGCGGGGCGTCAGGCAAAGCTGTCCACAAGTCTTCATCAATGCCAACCGGCAGGGCTATAACCGGTGGACATCCCTCTCCCAAAGCAGCTTTGAGAACATTTCGCTGCGGTTCCGTATCGATGAGCAGGCCGTCCGCAGAGGTAAGCGTGAAGCGTTGAAAAGCGAGGACAAGCTTTTCCGCGAGTGAGCCTTTGGAAATCAACTTTCGATCTTCTACGACCGTACTTTGTAGTTCTAAAAAAGCATCGGCGATAAGCCTTGCGCTGCCAACACCACCAAACAGGCGAAGCCAAAAAAGTGGGAAATAAGAAGGGTAAGGAACAAACACCAGATCGGCTGAGGATATTTTTTTGCGGTTTTGGAGGATGGCGAGTCCGACCAGAAAAACGCTGGCCAAGCGTTCCGACCAGGAGCTCCAGACTGAAAGCGTGTGAGAGGCTCGTCGCTTGCGGCTCCCTACAAACGCGGTTCGAGTACTCGTTTCACCGAATAAGCCCACGAGCACTCGATTCCGCTGATAGAAATCGTGGTCGCTGTAGTCACCCACTACAACAAGGTTTTCAATGCGTCCGATAGCCGGGTTGGTCATTGTCCTCGACCTAACTGATTTGGGTGCAGCGCGACGGCACTAATGCTTGCTACTATTTGCAGCACTGAAAGCGCGACAAGATTCAATTATACCGCGCAGTATCAGCATCTAAATCCGCGGAATCGCATGTTCAACACTATCCCCACCGAGTTACCCGACACACCTTTACTGGATGCGATCGATCAGCGCAAACTCGCGGTTTCAAGCCTCAAGCTGGAGCAACTCTCACTTCTCAGCCATGAAGTGCGCAGCTTTCTTCTCTACAGCGTCGGCAAGACTGGGGGACACTTTGGGGCTGGGCTAGGCGTGGTTGAACTCACCGTCGCCCTACACCACCTCTTGCACCTGCCTCACGATCGCCTCGTATGGGATGTAGGACATCAAACCTACCCCCATAAGATTCTGAGCGGACGCAAGAAAGCCATGGCGCACTTACGCCAGGGAGACGGAATATCCGGTTTTCCGAAAAGAGATGAAAGTGAATTTGACATCTTTGGCGTAGGCCATGCATCGACGGCTTTGTCTGCGGCTTTAGGCATGACGATGGCGTCGGAGCACAAGCAGGAATCGAGAAAAGTAGTAGCGGTAGTTGGTGATAGCGCCCTGGGCGGTGGTATGACGTTCGAGGCCTTGTCGCATGCGGGCGGGCAAGCCTCCAACTTGCTACTCGTTCTGAATGACAACCGTATGTCGATCGGAAACAGCAATGGGGGTCTTTCGAGCCATCTCGCATCATTGGCCAAAGCTCCAACGGAATGGAGGTACGCTGAGCAATCGGATTCATCCGCTGAATTCCACTCAATTTTTGAACCGCTTGGATGGTCATACTACGGACCGGTAGATGGACACGACATGCCACAACTGGTTGAGGGTCTCAAAAACGCGCTTGCTAAGCCTGGCTTAAACGTACTCCACGTAAGAACGGTCAAGGGCAAGGGCTTTGGTCCTGCTGAGTCCGACCCGATCCGATTTCACGCGATCGATAAAATTGATGCGCAAAATACTCACGAAAAGAGCCCGGCAGTGGCTTCCGGAAACAGGCAAGCAAAATTCCAAGAAATATTTGGCCGCTGGCTTTGTGAACAGGGAGATAGGGACAAGCGACTTATTGCGATAACCCCTGCCATGGCCGAAGGATCGGGCATGGTTGAGTTTGCGCAAAAATATCCGAGCCGCTTTTTCGACGTAGGCATCGCTGAACAACACGCCGTTACACTCGCGGCAGGCTTCGCGTGCGAGGGCATGAAGCCTGTGGTCGCAATTTATTCAACTTTCTTGCAACGAGCCTATGATCAGCTCATTCACGATGTGGCGCTGCAAGGCCTGGATGTGACCTTCGCTGTAGACAGGGCAGGACTGGTCGGGGAAGACGGCCCAACGCATCATGGAGCGTTCGATCTAACGTATCTTCGGTGTGTACCGGGACTCCTTATCGGCGCACCCTCCTGCGAGAACAGCTGCCGAGAAATGTTAACGCTGGCGTATCTGCACCCGGGGCCTGCGGTAGTCCGGTATCCCAGAGGGCGAGCGCAAGATCCGATGACGCTTCCCGGTGTTAAACAGGTCCACTCGATAGGCAAAGCAGAACTTGTTCGAGAAGGGTGTGGGGTGGCAATTTTGAGTTTCGGCGCCCTTCTTGCTGAGGCGATCAGCGCCGGCGAAGAGGTAAATGCCACCGTGGTGGACATGAGGTGGGTAAAACCATTGGATGTGGGAATGCTCAAAAAAGTCAGTGCAGAGCATGAACTGATCGTAACCCTAGAAGAAAGTGCAAAAGCTGGTGGTGCTGGATCTTCGGTATGCGAAGCCCTCGCGAGGTTGCCAAAAAAGAACAGAGTAGTGAACCTTGGGCTGGGGGATGATTTCGTGGGACACGGGCCGCAGGAACATCTGCGAGAACAAGAGAGGCTATTAAGAGACAAAATAGTCGAAGAAATACGCCAGCTAACCCACTTACAGACAGGAAACAGCTAGCCCGTGCGCCCGACGCATTGTTGCAAGACACTAAAGTTCTAACCCTATGCAGCCACTAGTTTCCGTCGTGCTTCCAACCTACAACCGGGGACACACGCTGCGGCGCGCCGCACTGAGCGTGCTTACCCAGAGCTATACCAACATTGAGCTACTAATCGTCGATGACGGTTCGAGCGACGATACGTCTGCAGTGATCGATAGCCTGCAAGACCCACGGTTGCGTGCATTCCGTTTTGAGAAAAACAAAGGCGCTAACGCGGCACGCAATCTCGGCGTACGAGAGGCTAGAGGCGTTTTTGTGGCCTTCCATGATAGTGACGATGAGTGGTTTACCCACAAGCTTAAGAGGCAAGTAGAAGCCTGCCGCATAAGCGGCTCCTTTGCCTGTTTCTGCAGACTCTCAAGAGACGAGCTAGCGAAAGGCCTCTTTGTTCCGAAGAGCAGCTACCGCGTACGTCCAGGACAAACCAACCACGCGAGAACACTGCTCTACGGGAGCTACATCAGCAACCAAACCTTACTACTCCATCGAAACTGCTTTGCGAACGAAACATTCGATGAAAGTCTTGGCCGCCTTCAAGACTGGGACTTGTGTATACGGCTTTCGGCACACTACGACTTTTATTATCTCGCTGAAGTACTGGTGAGGGCCTACACCGGCTCAGATCGAATTACGGCTGGGACTCAAAGCTACCTGCACGCACTTAATCAAATATGTGCAAAAAACGAAGCCGGCTATCGCGCAAATCCTTCTGCGCTTGCAGCGGTGGCGCTCAACGCGAGCGCCCTCGCACTTCGCACAGGAGGTTTTAGGGACACGTTTAGAATGTTGCGCATCGCCGCAGGCACGGGCCCCACTGCGATGGCACAAGCGATCCTGATTCTCATGCGTCGAGCACGCTAAGATCTTTCTGCCAGCCTCTGGTAGAGGCTAATTTGGTTTTCTGTTTGCCTTGCCAGATCGAAGTTTTCTTCAACGTACTCACGCGCGTGGTGGGTGATTGAGCCCCAATCCCGAGACCGCGAAATAAGCCTTGTAAGCGCTTGATAGAGCGACTCGACATCCCGTTCGATAGCCAAGTTTTCTCGATATTCCGGCGCCACAATGCTCGGAATATCACAGTGCCGGGTCGCCACCACGGGAAGACCTAAAGCTTGCATCTCGATCAGTGATACGGGAGCACCACCTTCTGTGTCGCCGTTAGCTGCGGTGACACTTGGTTGCATGAAAAGGTGATGAGACCTCGCCTCTTCCACAAGCCTACTGTGGGGCTGGTAGCCGAGCATGCGAACGGAAGACATTTGGCCAGTCTTTTCTAAAGCAGCCACAATCTTGCGCTTCTCTTGCTGTTGTTCTGGCGCTGGCCCCGCGTCGCCAATGATCGTCAACTCAACAGGGTGATCCCGCGCGAATCGGCCGATGGCCTCGATACCGTAGGGAAGTCCCTTCTTCTCTCTAAACGAGGCAGCCATGAGCACCCGTAAAGGCGCTGCTTTGTCCCAGATCGGGGAGTGAAATGGCAAGGACGCAAGGTCCACACCAAGGTAGTTTATGAATAAACGGTCCGGATCGAAGCCTTGGGCAACCATCACGTCTCTTACATGCGGCCCTTCGCAGAACACCCCATGCAAGTTCTTTGCAAGGATGTCGTACCGTTTCCGCCATCGCCTAGATTGGTTGGGCAACTGGACAATGTCGTAGCCGTACACGCTGCAAACATGAACGCAGCCCGCTTTTTGGGCGGCGACCGAGTCCTGCCACGCCACATTGGCAAAATGAGAATGCAGTATTTGAGGATCGACCTTGGTCAGCAAATCGGAGACATTTCGAAAGCTGTGCCGATCAAACACGGCAACTCTGGCTCGTTCCAAAAGCGCAATGGCTCCAGGAAAATCGGATAAGCAGCTAACCCGCGCATCGGGAATATCCGGCTCAGCTCCGCAACGGCGTTTCGCGGCGACCCAGAGGTCTGTGCCAAGTTGAAATTGAGTAACTATCTGATCACGGAGCCAGCCTTGCGTGATCGGCACCCACTCAAGACAACTATGGACTATTCGCAATTTAGCTGCCCTTGCGGGGTCCGCAATCTGTACGAGCTAGAGCACAGGAAATCTCGTCCACTTATCGGCTTGCTAGACAGACTCATGAATCGCTCCTAAGCAAGCCTGCACAAAGCTAGTGTCTCCATCACAAAGCCGATCCACTTCAGTTAAGAACATGATCGCGGTTGCTGCGCGCAGAATAGCATCGCCACTGTCCTGTACCTTCTGAAGATCGAGCGGCCTTTGCAGAATTTTGCCGAGTTCAAGCAATGTGCTCGGGTCAATAATCCAGCGATCGTAGTCTGCATATTCTGTGGAGTTTGCATTACGCCTGAATAGAACCAATTTGCGGCGGTCTGAAATCCAGTTGGATTCGGAAGACAGCGGAAAATGCTCCAGTTCCCAGTTGCAGAGCTGGCAGACTTGTTGAGCAAGCAAAACATCATTCGAACCGGCTGACCCAAAAACGAAGGCGTAACCCTCGTAACTGGGATTGAGACGGGTGACGGCAGCGAGTAAAGCTCGAGAATCCAAGCCGCCACTCAGACTGAGACCAAAGCGGTATTGGGGATCAAAGCGCTCTTCTACCGAATCCATAAACACTGAGTACAGACTTGAAACGCTGTCCTCGAAAGACACGGGTCTTGGGACCACTTTATTCCAGTCCCAATATTTGGCGTAGCGCCGCTGTGACGAATCGCACTGGTAACTGAACAGGGACGCTGGGTTCAAAAGCCTTACGTTCTCAAACCATGTACTGTCTTCAAGCAGAAAACCCAAATCGAGAAAGCAAGCTAGGGCTTCTGTATCAAGCTCTTTGCTAACTTCGGGAATAACAATAAGAGAGCGAAGCGAACTCGCCCAAGCGAAAACTCCATCATGGTGAAACCAGTAGAGCGGCTTCGAACCCAAGCGATCTGAGAACATCAATAGCTGGCTACTGGACTCGTCGTACAGAACGGCGGCAAAAGATCCATCAAGCCGTTCTAGAAACGATGGCAATTCGCCCGTTGAGTACGCGCTAACACTCGCGGTCTCAAAATCTATACCGCTGCGCACATCGGTCTGCGATAGGAAAGCGGCGGCAACATCCGCTAGGTCATAGCAAGCGCCGACCAGCGAGATTCGAGCAATAGGAGCTTCATTGTCTCCACCAAAACGGCCTATTTCGATTCGCTTCCGGGATTCGGACGAAACTCGTAAACGTAAGCTTTGGCTTTGCCAGCTTGTAAGACTTTCGATTACCCGTAAATCGACTGCGTCTCCCGCGGTCTTTGAGGGGCACATCCCCAGAATGGCGCTCACTTAAAAAATCCCTTAGCAGACAGGAAGAAACGTTTCTCGAACAGGAAAAGATATACGCCGTAGCTGACGACAACAAAAACCGCCGCCAGGAATAGCAAGCTTCCAGACTCCAGCGCTAGCACGCCTTCAAGGAACCATCGGGATAAAGCGATCAAAAAAGTACAGACACAAGCACTAACAGCCAGCGTCCTGACAATCGATTCGTACTTTGCACCAGAAATGTCGGCCACGATCTTGTGCCAGTACAAGCCCAGGGACAGCGCCAACCCAAGCATCGCAGCGGCGACAGCAACTTCCGAATGTCGCACCAACAATGCCAGGAAAATAGCGATAGCGGTGGCGACACACCAGGCGAGGTTCCAGTAGAACCCTACTTCCACTCGACCAAGAGCCAAAAGCAGCGAGCCACTGGGATTCGCGATTACCTTTGAAAACCCAACGACGGATAGCAGCTGGAGTACAAGCGCACTTTTTTCCCAACCACTACCAAAAACGAGAACGATAACCCCCTCCGCGTAGAAAACCAGGAACACAAAAAAGGGGATCATGAGCAAGCCGAGTGCCGTGATGCTATTCGAGTAGTAGCTCGCCCTTTCTTCCGCGCTGTCTAGTTTTGCGTAAGCTGGTAGCAGAACGCTGTTCACAATGGGATTTATGCGACTGTGGGGGAAGGAAATTAGCTGCCACGCTAAATCATAGAAGCCCAGGGCACTCGCGCCTGCAAACTTGCCTAGGAGTAGCTTGTCTAGATTGGCGGACAGATAGTTAACCGCTCGCTCTCCCAGTTGAAAAGCGCCAAAACTGTACAGCTGCCGAAGATCAGAAGCTTTTAAGCGCATCCTTACAGGCGCCTGGAGAAGGGTCGCAGAAACCAGCAGGAATCCGAGAGAAGATATGGCGGATGCGCTTATCATTGAGTAGAGCAAGGCTCTCACCCCAAAGCCGGAGAGGGCTAGCGAGATTGCAATTGCTAAGGCGATCAGTTCGGAAGCAGCCAACACGATAGCAACGGGTCTAAAACGAAGCTCCTTTTGCAACAGAAGCCGAAATTGAAGCCCTAGCGCTTTTAGTGGAAAGAGCACCGCCGCGATGGACAGCAAAGCGCCCACCTCACTGCGCGCGAAAAGAAGCGCTAAACCCGGTGAGGCCAAGACTACTGCAGATGCAATAACAAGGTTAAGCAGTAAGCTGAACCAGTATATGCTCGAAAGTTGATCGCTGGTGAGTTTGCTATGAGCGACGATTGCGTTGCTGAGCCCTCCGTCAGCAATAGCCTGCGCAAGTCCCGTCACGACCAGAACCATGGCCATTAATCCAAAGTCATCAGGCGTTAGGTAGCGGGCCAGAACCGCCAGCCGAATGAAGTGCGCTGTGGAGACAACGAGCATGGCCCCGGTCATCCAAACGCCGCCTGTGATTGCCTTTCGACCTACATCTTGCATCAGACCCAGCTCTTATGACTCGAGCTTGAAGCGAACATCCTTTTGCGCAACACCTGGCTCTCTGCACTGAAATTTAAGCTTACGCCGAAAACGTGCGTAATGATGTTTTTGTGGTGCTTGCGTTCTAGCAGCAACTTCTTGGTCCAGTGAAGAACAAAGAGCGCGAGACTTGGCGCAGCGAGCTTTTATTCAATTTCGGAAAGTACCGAATCACCTTCGAACTCGTTTTGGTCTCTTTTTCGAGCGATTATCAGATACATCCAGGTCCATTGTGGTGAACGATCAATCTGGTCGAGCAGCAATGCAAAGAGCTGAACCAGCAAACCGACCAGCGGGATAATCGGAAAGAAACGCAGCGGGCCCACGTTGAAGCGATAGATGTTATAGACGAACAACTGGCCGAAAGTCACCCAGAATCCAGATAGCGGCTCGATTGATTCAACGGAAAAGCCGGCGGTCTTGAACACATAATCCAAGCCGTACTTACTGTATCGATAATAGTCGTGCGGTTCTTCGTGCAGGTGCCAGATAAAAGGAACTGAGTAGATAGCAGTGCCACCGGGCTTCAGCACGCGAAATGCCTCATCCACCGCTGCGCGACCCTCTGCCAAGTGTTCTAGCACCGCCGTACATAGCACCGTATCGAAGCTTTCTTCACGAAACGGAAGTCGCTCAGCTCTACCGTAGACATTGATCGCGGACTGCTCGTGTGGTGATCCGGGATAGTCAATGCCCACGTGGCTGGCAACAAACGGCGCGATCATCTCTGCGTAGGGCTTTCTTCCACAACCGACATCCAACAGATCACCAGTCGCGTGGCTCCTTATCGCCTGCTTCAGTGCTCGATCATGAAGCCAATTGACCAGCAGGTTTTTCAGCTCTTTTGCCAAGGTGAGTTACTCCGCAGCTGGGTCCTATCGTTTTCTAGCGAATCGGGAGAATTTGCATACCCGGTTTCAAATTCAGTTTTTTAAGGAGGTTCCTTCCTGACGTTTTCCTGCGCAACAACCATAGCTCCTCAAGTAACAAGAATCCGTCAATCGACGCCAGCAGCAGCCCCTCCTTTGAGGTCGCCAAGATTTCTCCCGGTTGATGGAGTCTACGTTCGCCCGCGCTTGGCAAGGAGTGAACACTCATACGTCGTACTGCCACCCAGCCTTGCGACGAGACAAAGCCCGCGAGGCCCGTGCGCACCAGATTGATTAAATCTGCGGACACCATACGATCAAAACGCAGCTCAACGTCGCTTAGCACCGGCTGCTTATACACTGTTGCGCGGTCTTCGTCCTGCGGGCGCGGGCGTCGCCCGCCATCGCACAGAAAATCAGCGACCTCTGTCACAAGAACTTCGGTTTCGGCGCGGAGACAGGCGTGCAGGGAGCGAAAATCCAGTCCGGAAAGAGCGATCTCTCGCTGTGCGATCAGCGGGCCGTCATCAATGCCTTCGGTCATAAAATGCGCAGTGACACCGGTTTTTTCCTCGCCTTTAGCGAGCACCCAAAAGTGTGGATAGGCGCCTCGATAGGCCGGGAGCAAGGAGGGGTGAAAGTTTATGCAACCTCTCGGCACTGCTTGAAGAAGTTCGCGACCGAACAACTGCGGGTAAGCCGCGGTAAGAAGAACCTCTGCATTGAAGCGGGCTAGACCTTCGATGAAATCTGGATCGTTCACACTTTCAACGGTGTGGATTTCAAAATTGTGGTGCCTAGCTAGCTGACGGAGGCTGGGTATCCGCGGTACCGATTTACCTACGAGTTCCAATAGTGGCTGAGGTAAAAGGCCGGCAACTAAGCTTCGTAGCTGGTTCTGACCACGGAACGGCGGGATCCGCTCTCCCCCTCTGTGCAGCGCCGACTCAAAGGTTTCCCAACGTTTCTGCCCGGGTACCACGACCGCGCGGAGGTTCAAGGAAGAGTTAGCAATCGCGGCCGCATGGCAAAGACCATAGTCCGAGCGATCACCGCAGAGAAATACGACGTCCATCGACCAGATTCGCAGTCAGAGCTAGCCGCTTAGGGAAGACGCTATCGCCGATACAACGTCCTCGACATCTCGTTCGGTCAAGCTTGGCGAGAGCGGAAGAGAAAGAGTCTCTTGTCCGTACCGGTGTGCATGAGGATACTCCTCTGGTTTCCAGTGAAAGAGTTCCTGATACGCTGGGTGCTCCGGGATACTCAGGTAATGCACTCCTACGCCAATGTTCTTAGTGTTCAAAGCATTCATCAGCGTATCTCTGCTGATTCCACACTGTTTTGCGTCGACTCGCACGGTGAACAGATGGAACGCGTGACGAGTATCTGGCTCAGGAAGGGGCGGGAGCCCAAGAGGAGATGAACTCAACTGTTCGCGGTAGCTCGTCCATAACTGGCTTCGTTTGTGCCAGTTTGTTTCGATCGCCCGAAGTTGTTGGATTCCTATCGCCGCCACAAGGTCGGTCATATTGTATTTGAAACCAACTTCACAAACTTTGTAATGGCGATAGCCCTCATCCGAATAGCGCCGCCAGGCGTCCCGAGACATGCCGTGGAGCGCTAGGATCTTGATCCTAGCAGCATCTTTTTCATGCTTCGAAATCACCATGCCGCCTTCAACGGTGGTGAGATTCTTAGTCACGTAGAAACTGAAACAGCCAAAGTCACCGAAGGTTCCAACGGGTCGACCTTTATAGGTCGCTTCGACCGCGTGAGCACAGTCTTCGATCAGCTTGAGATCGTGTTGCTCAGCCAAACCCACGAGCGACTCCAAGTCGCAAGGTCGTCCGGCATAGTGAACCAAAAGTATGGCTTTCGTTTTCGGTGTAATGGCCTGTTTTATTGAAGCGGCATCAATATTTTGCGTGCTTGGATCCACATCTACCAACACGGGCGTCGCGCCAGCGTGGATGATTGCGTTGACAGACGCACAAAAAGTCATCGCGGTCGTGATTACCTCATCGCCGGTGCCCACACCACTTGCAAGCATGCTCAAGTGAAGGGCGGCCGTGCAGCTGTTTACCGCGACTGCATGCTCGGACTGTTTGTACTCAGCGAAAGCCTTTTCGAACTCGAACACTTTCGGACCCGTGCCCAGCCAACCACTGCGCATAACCTTTTCAACGGCAGCGATTTCGTCATCCCCGATGACCGGTTCTCCGTACACTAAATAATCTGAACGCATACTGTTCTCCGATACGCGAAATACGACGAGCGGGTAATCACCGGCATTATAAGGAAGTGAAGCGATTCTATTTACTCCGGCGTCTTCGTCGATAGCACCGACCCTTTCTTGGCCGTTGTTCCTATTGATTCATGGTATTAGGTAGGAGGTAAGAAGCTTCCCGTTTAAACTCACGCAAAACATGTCGTCGCGTACTGCTTAATGAAACCCAGCCCGATACATCATCTACAACGAGCAGCGAGGAATCTGGTTAGGGGGACGCGTAGCCTTTTTTTTCAAGGTTCAAACAGGCAGTGTCCGATTTGCAGCAAAACGTTCCGGGTTTTCAGAAGCGCCGGTTCGCCGCCCCGTACAGATGCTCAGTGTTGGAGCTGCGGCAGCTTGGAAAGGCACAGATTTTTTGCCTTGGAAGCCGATCAATTTCTATCTGGGCCTGAAAAACAATCTCCCAAAGTACTGCATGTTGCCCCGGAGGAATGCTTGGAGAACTTGGTACTAGGCGCTGCCAACCACTGCATCCAAGTCGACCTTCTTCGCGACGACGTGGATCTCAACGCGGACCTTAGCCACCTGCCCTTCCCCGATGAGACCTTCGACACGATTATCTGCAACCACGTGCTGGAGCACATCGCCGACGACAGAGGCGCGCTCCGTGAGTGTAAACGCGTTCTCAAAGGTACGGGCACCGCTATTCTCTCCGTACCCATTAAAGGCGAGCACACTTTCGAGGATACGAGCATCACATCCGAGGAAGATCGAATCCACTACTTTGGACAAAGAGATCATGTGCGCCAATACGGCGAGGATTTCAGTGCCCGCTTGGAGTCCCTTGAATTTCTGGTCGAAGAAAAGCGCGCGGAAGATATTTTCACGAAAACCGAGGCGCACAGATTCGGCCTCGGTCCGGGTACGGGTAGCTACTACCTCGCCAGGAAACGGCAAAGAACCTAATCCGCGGTTTGCTGAGCCGGAATACTGTGTCAGTATTTCGGCGCCCATGCAGAGCCTAGGAAGAGCGAATGACCGAAAAGTTCGCAGAAATTGTAAAACGTGTCGAAGAAATTTCGCAGAAACTGGAAAGCGACGATGTCCCTCTCGAAGAATCCATTGCAGCCTATGAAGAAGGTATGAAGCTGACTCGTAAAGCACAGGAACTGCTTGAGAAAGCGGAACAGCGTGTGCGAATCATTGAGAAGACCTCGCAGGATGGACCAGAGACGAGCGATGTTTAAAACGCTGTATGCCCACCTAAAAAGCGAGGCACCTACTGAACGAATGGGAAAAGCCTTGGTAGCAGCACAGTAAATGGAGTCAGAATTACTCGAAGCCGCGCTTACCCATCTCAAGAAAAGTCCTGGTAAACGATTACGACCCCAGTTAGTCGAAGCAGCGTCCAAGGCCTGTGGTGGCGGCCCAACCGAGGCCGCATCGGAGGCCATTGAGCTGATCCACACCTACTCGCTTGTACACGATGACCTCCCAGCGATGGATGATGATGATATGCGCCGGGGCCAAGCGACTTTGCACGTGGCATTCGACGAGGCCACCGCTATCCTAGTCGGGGATGGACTGCAAACACGAGCCTTCGAAGTGTTAGCCGGTGACGAAAATCTGTCTGCCCGGCAACGCATCGATCTCATATCGTGCTTGGCCAATGCGGCCGGTTTTGCAGGTATGGTGGCGGGACAAGCGATTGATATAGCGTCGTCCGAAGCCGCGATGGAACTGAATGATCTTAAGAAGATGCATTCACTGAAGACAGGGGCACTTATTGTTGCAGCCCTGGAAATGGGCGCAATAGTGGCCGGAGGTACACTAGAGCAGAAGCAAGTCTTGCGCGCCGTGGGCAGTAAGATCGGTTTAGCTTTTCAAATTGTAGATGATGTAATCGATGTACAGGGTAGTGAAGTCGCTCTGGGCAAAACCCCGGGGAAAGACGCCTCAGCGGGCAAGACCACGTATGTCTCTCTCATGGGCCTAGAAGCCGCAGAGAAACAAGCTGCAACGCTCTTGGATGAGGCTCTTGGTTTGCTCGCCAGCTGGGACGACGAGGTTTCACAGCTCAGAGGGCTGCTTGTTAAGCTGGTCAATAGAACGTCTTGACGGACGGGTTACAGCCTTTAGTTCCACTCGCCTGATTCGTTTGATTCGTTCAGTAAATGGCCAAGCTTGCTTCCTTTGGTCGCCAGATACTTTTCATTATGTGGATTACTGCCCACGTGCAGAGGCAAACGCTCCACCACCTCAATCCCCTGCTCCTCGAGCGCCTGTATCTTTCGCGGATTATTGGTAAGTAGTCGAACTTTCTTGACGCCCAGATGCTCGAACATAGGCCTGAGTATGCCGTAATCTCGCATATCTGCGCCGAAACCCAACTGCTCGTTTGCCTCCACCGTATCGGCGCCCTGATCCTGCAGATTGTAAGCCTTGATCTTGTTGAGCAAGCCGATTCCACGGCCCTCTTGCCGAAGATAAAAAACCGCGCCGCGCCCTTCATGAGCGATCATGCGCAGCGCCGCTTGCAACTGATTTCCGCAGTCGCAGCGAAGGCTAAACAAGGCATCGCCGGTTAGGCATTCCGAATGCACACGTGCCAAAAGTGGTTCATCGCTACTGAGATCCCCCAGCGTGAGAACCACATGCTCTTTATTGGCATCGGCGTCTTCAAACCCATGCATCTCAAACACGCCCCAGTCGGTGGGAAGCCGCGAAGACGCAACAAACTGTAGTGACACAAAAAAGTCCGGTGCAAAAGGGGGCGCAAGTCTACCAGAGACTTTCGCCGCTACGAACTTGATCTTGGGATGGAATTTACAACCACTTTAGAAGCGCGCTTCCAACGTTAAAACGCCATTCTCATCGACCATCTGCACGTGTTCCAAAAAACTCATGCCGAGCAGTACGTCTACCGGAAAGTCGCCTTTGATAACCGTGGCCTCAACCGAATGAACTCGAATGCCCCCTACATCAACGGAATCCAAAAGTAGACTTCTACCGGGCACCTGCGAGCCCGCAGTGGTGACGCGTACCTGCGTTCCCACCGTCGGATCAATTCCCAATAGCTGCGCATGACGCTCACTCATTGCAATGATGTTGGCTCCCGTATCGACGATGACTGAAATGCGAACACCGTTAATCTCTGCATTGGTTCGATATTGACGAGCTTGATCGAGCGGGATGCGTACCGCTCGCTTCTCCGGCGCGCTGAACTGTCCGCTTATCCTTTGCGAAACACCCAATTGCTGTCGCTGCCCGTTGATCTCGACTACAGCGCTTTTCGCATCTGCGGAGATCAAACGAACACCCCCCGAGCTCTTGCCTACCTTTAGTGTTGTGCGACGGCCATCTATGCGCAGTACCGCTGTACCAGGAAGAAGCGCCTCAACAACCAAATCGACCGCGAGCGATTCCTGCGCATAGCTCAGCAAAGTAAAGCCTAGACAAAGCACGTAGGCGCGCCCCAGCACCCGCATTCTTAAAGCGGTAGCGTATCGTGTCTTGCGGGAGTACGGGCTGTTCTGTTCGGGCATTTTGAACCTCTGTTGCACGCTGTTTAGTCAGAGGTCGTGATCACCGGAGAACGGCGAGCACGTCTGTGTATAGACAAAGCAAAAGCAATGCATTCGCCATCATACCCGCGACGATGTCATCGATCATGATGCCAAAGCCGCCGCGCGTATTGGCATCAAGCCAACCAATTGGCCAAGGTTTGACGATATCAAACAGGCGAAACAACAAGAACGCAGCGCACAGAAACCCGGCTGTTTTCGGTATCGCCCATACGGTTATCCAAAGGCCAACGAACTCGTCCCAGACAATACCTCCATGATCGTGCACACCAAGGGCGCGGCTGGCTGCACCACAAAGCCAAACCCCGAAGAGCGTAAGCGGTAGCAGTAAGAGAGCGTGCACTGTGGGAGAAAGCGGCGGCGCCAGCCAATATAGCGCCAAGGCTAATAGCGTTCCCGCGGTTCCGGGAGCGCGCGGCGACAGCCCAGATCCAAAACCGAAGGCCAAGAATTGGATCGGGTCTCGAAGGTTCGGACGAGCAGCGCCAGAATCAGCCATCATTGCATTTTCAGCCGGAGAGCTTTAGCAGGGCTAAAAATGCTGGAAGCCCCGTTGGTCCACCTCGAAATCACACTCCACTCCGGAACCAGGCAAAAAAGTACCGATGCGAGTGCAGCCTTCAGGCAGCGCGAGCTGTGAAGGCAGACTGAAGCAAAGTTCAAAATCTTCTCCTCCGCTGAGGGCCCAGCTAATCGCTTGTCCCTTTGTGACAGAGCGGCCAAGAGCCTGCGACATCGGTAGTCGAGCGCTCTCGATGCGCAGCCCCAACGCACTGGCGCTAGCGATATGACCTGCATCCGCGAGCAGACCGTCCGAAATGTCAATTGCCGCAGTGGCCGCGCCTCGCAGTTGGCGCGCCAGCGCTAAAGCAGGCCGGGGCTTCCAAAAACGATCGACAAGGAAACCGCTGTCTGCAGCCGACGCCTCGAGTTGGTCGTTCAAAATCGCGAGTCCTGCGGCCGCATCACCCAGCGTACCGCTTACACAAAGCGCATCGCCCTCTTTGGCGCCATCACGGCGCAAAGCCTCGCCCTCCTCTACAGCTCCCAGCACTTGAACGGTCACCGTCAGCGGACCGCAGGTGGTATCACCGCCCACAAGGGGAATATTAAAAGCTTGAATCGCCTGTTCAAGTCCCTTTCGGAAAGCTGCGAGCCAAGCGCTTTCGACGGATGGAATAGTAAGGGCCAACAAACAGCCAATGGGTCGTGCACCCATAGCGGCTAAATCGCTGGTAGCAGCAGCGACTGAACGGTAGGCGATGAGGTTCGCAGCACTGCCTTCGGGAAAATGTACCCCGGCGACCATCGAGTCTATCGATACACATAGGGATTCATGGGGTTGCAACTTGAGAAGAGCTGCATCATCGCCATTGCCCAGAGCAACAGAGCCGAATCCGTCAGCGGTCGCTTGGAAGCTCTTGATGCCTTCCGTGCGTTTTGCACTTTCTATGCCGTTGAAGCTTCGCGACGTAGCAACGTCTTTTACATGATCGCCGAGCTTTTCCGACCCATGCATTGGCTGCTCAGACGCAGGCCTATCTAAACCTAGAAAATACCGTTTTATTAGATCGAACTCACCTTGTGAACGGCTGCCATGTTCCGAGTCAGTCATTACAGCGAGCAGGGCCTAGGATCTTGCAGCAACCTCGGGCTCCCGGAAAACATGAGCAAGCTTATCCAGAACACCGTTGATGTATTTATAGCTGTCCGTGGCGCCAAACTTTTTCGCTAAGGCAACAGACTCGTTTATAACTACCCGATAAGGCACATCAATTCGCTCACGCAGTTCGAGGCTACCCATGCGAAGGAGTGAGCGCTCGATCGGATCGAGCTCGTTTATGGGCCGGTCCAAAAGAGGCTCAAACGCTTGATCAAGCGCTTCGGCGCCTGCGACGACCCCGCCTAGGAGAGTCTGAAAGTATTCCAAATCTACAACGGCAAAATCGTAGTCGCTTCGAAACTCCGCTTCTATGTCGCTGGGCGTCGCGCCAGCCATATGCCACTGGTAGATCGCTTGAAGTGCGTAGTGTCGCGCTTTTCTTCGCCGCGCAACCAACTGTTGTTGTGCCTGCTTATGTTGAGCCTGAGTAGACACCTCAACCGAGCTGGCCCAGTAAGTTGACCATTTCCAGTGCTGACGCTGCGGCTTCTGCCCCTTTGTTACCGGCTTTAGTACCAGAACGCTCAATTGCCTGCTCAATACTGTCGACAGTCAATACGCCAAAGGTAACGGGAAGGCCATGATCTAGGCTTACCTGCGCGATGCCCTTGGTGCATTCGCCGGCAACGTGTTCGAAGTGCGGTGTGCCTCCGCGAATGACGGCACCCAAGGCGATAATCGCTGAGTATTCACCGCTTTTCGCGACCTTTTGGCACACCAATGGAATTTCGAATGCGCCAGGGGTTCGCACAATCGTCATCTGTTCGTCACTCACACCGTGACGCCGCAGCGTGTCGACTGCGCCTTCCAACAAGTGCTCGACAACAAAGCTATTCCATCGCCCAACCACCAAGGCGAAACGACCGGAAGGAGGGGCAAAATTACCCTCGATTTGTTTAATTTCACTCATGCTCGGATACTTTTATCACTCATATACTGTTTAGCAAACTGGAACCGCTGCTTAGGGCCGCAAGTAATCGGTCACTTCCAAGCCGAATCCAGAAATTGCATTGTACTTGATCGGAGCACCCATTAAGCGCAGCTTTCCGACACCCAAGTCGCGCAGGATTTGCGAGCCAATTCCAACCGTGTTGTAACTATCACCGCTATTCGGTTCGCGGGGTTCTACTCTGCCGAGCGCGAAGTCAACAGCCTCTAGTAGGTTCTCTTCGCTTTCGTGGCGTCTCAGTAGCACCAACACTCCCACACCTTCTTGCGCTATGAGCTCAAGGCAACGCTGTACGCTCCAACCGCTGATGCCTGGTGCCTCTGTTTCCAATAAATCTCGAAAGGTTGACGCAAAGTGAACGCGAACGGGAATCGGATCCTGTTCGCGAATCTCGCCAATGCTGAGTGCCAAATGCACTCCACCAAAGGTTTGGTCCCGATAGGCGGTTAGTTTAAAGCTGCCGTGAGCGGTCGCCAGCTCGCCTTCTCGAACACGCTCGACGGTTTGCTCGTTCATTAGGCGGTAGTGAATCAAATCAGCGATGGCTCCCAGCTTCAGCTGATTCGCTGCAGCAAAGCGTTCGAGACCGGAGGCATCGGCAAGCTCGCCGCTTTCGTCCAACACGTCTGCTACCACCGCCGCTGGGGTGAGGCCCGCTAGACGCATATAGTCTACTGCCGCCTCCGTATGGCCCGCACGCGTAAGAACGCCTCCAGGCTCGGCCGCAAGCGGAAATATGTGACCAGGCTGCACAATGTCTGCAGGCTTTGCATCAGCCGCCACTGCCACGCGGACCGTATGCGCTCTGTCCGCCGCAGAAATGCCCGTATCGATGCCCTGGGCCGCCTCAATCGACAAGGTGAAACGGGCGCTGTCGTCGTCCCCCCGGTCGACCATTGGTGGAAGATCGAGCTCTTCACAGCGTTCACGAGTCAGCGCTAGGCAAACCAGGCCGCGGGCTCGCCGCGCCATCAGCGTTATGTGTTCATCTCGGCAATGCTCCGCAGCCACAAGCACAACTCCCTGGCTGCGCAGCTCGTGCTGATCGTCGATCAACACCACCATACGCCCTTGCCTAAGCTCGTCTAGAAGCTCGGCTACTTCGCTAACCGCTACATCCGTCATGGGTCTTGCTTAATCCGTTTGGTAGCCATTCGAGGCGAGGAACTCTTTGTCGATTTTAGAACCAGACTCGGCTGCCTTGTCGCCCTGGAGTAATCGCTCGAGATAGCGGGCAATCACATCCACCTCCAAGTTTACCGGGGAGCCCGGCTTGTAATCCGCAAACACAGTCTCCGCCATCGTTTGCGGAATGATATTGAGATCGAACTCCGCTCCGTTGACTGAGTTCACCGTGAGACTGGTACCGTCGATACAAATGCTGCCCTTGTGAGCAATGTAGCGGGCCAGTTCGTTTGGCGCTCGCACCACAATACGCCAAGAACGCGCATCCTGAGCCAGACTGACAATCTCACCGAGCCCATCGACGTGGCCGCTCACAATGTGGCCGCCGAGTCGGCTTTCGGGGGTAAGAGACTTTTCTAGATTCACCCGCGATCCTGGCACTAAGTTGCCAAGGGTAGTCAGGTCCAGCGTTTCATTGGATACGTCGGCCCAGAAACCATCGCCTGGCATCTCTACAACGGTTAGGCAAACACCGTTAGTGGCAATACTGTCGCCAAGGGCGACGTCCTCCATGGGCAGCTTCCCCGCATGGATGCGAAGGCGCGCGTCACCGGTGTTGGTTTGCAACTCAGCTACAGTGCCGACGGCCTGTATGATGCCCGTGAACATGTGTTTTTCTCCGTAAAATAGTCGCTAGCGGCGATTGACGCAGCTGCGAGCAGATTGGCGCAGCGAGGAGCAATGGCCGCTACCCAGGGGTGCTCACGCGACGACCGCCAATCTCAAACGCAGATCCTGGCCTACCCGATTTTGTTCCAGCAGCTCCAGCCGCCGGGCGTCGATCATCTTTTCAAGGGGCAGGTCAAACAGCGGCCGCGCACTGCTGCCCATTAACTTCGGTGCAATGAACACAATCAGCTCATCCAGAACGCCAGCACTCAGCATCGAACCCGCAAGCCGGGGGCCGGATTCTAGCAAAATCTCGTTGCACTCTCGGCGCGCGAGTTCTGCCAGCAATTCTTCTAAGTTCAAAGTACCGTCGTGTAACCCGATCGCATGTAAGGGGGCAGTAGCCAGCGCCTCGGGTACTAGCGCGTCTGATGCATGCACAAGAAGCGACGGTTGATCACCCGCCAGTACCGCTGCGTCAGCAGGGGTGTGCAATTGGCTATCCGCAACCACGCGCAAGGCTCGCCTTGACTCCGGGGCGAGATGCGCCTCGCCGAAAGGTACTTCGCGAATGGTCAGTGCACAGTCATCGGCCAAGACCGTACCCACGCCGGTAACAATCGCGCAGCTCTCTGCTCGTAAATTCTGAACGTCACGGCGAGCTTCAGGTCCAGTGATCCACTGGCTCTCACCAGAGGCCATCGCCGTTCTGCCATCGAGAGACATCGCCAGCTTCGCCCGCAGACGCCCTCGCCCCCGTCTCTGCCTCGCAAGAAACCCGGCGAGTTGCTCTTCTACCGAAGAAGCTAACAGGCCGTGTTGAACGGTTACTCCCGCTTCTCTCAATTGCGCGAGGCCCTGCCCATCGACTTTTGGATTGGGGTCGGTCACCGCAACTACCACCCGAGTAACACCGGCGCTCACTAGCGCTTGCGAACAGGGCGGAGTTTTTCCTTGATGAGCGCAAGGTTCGAGTGTGACGTAGGCCGTGGCGTCCTTTGCCGCAGCCCCAGCCGCTTGTAGAGCAACGACCTCCGCGTGGTCTGCTCCCGCCGGTTGCGTGTAGCCCTCGCCAACGACGACGCCCTCTTTGAGGAGCACACACCCCACATGAGGATTAGGTCGCGCCCAGCAGCGAGCTTTTGCCGCTAGTGCGAGCGCGCGGGCCATCATTTCGTGATCGAGGGCGGAAAACATCGCCGGTAGGGCTAAGGCAGAGCGCCGCGACTCACTTGTCGCCAGGCGATTCCGCAGCAGAATCGGTTTGGGGGGAATCCGGCTCATCTTGAAGACTGTCGATGGCGACTTGGAATTCCGCTATGTCCTCGAAGCTCCGATAAACAGACGCAAAGCGAACGTAAGCAACCTTATCAAGAGATTTTAGGCTGCTCATAACGAGTTCACCCAGTTCTCGTGAATTCACCTCCCGTTCGCCGGTGGCTCGCATGTTTTGCTTAATGTGGCTGATCTCCGCTTCTATTGTTTCAACGGAGACGGGCCGCTTCTCGAGAGCCCGCAAGAACCCGGCCCTGAGCTTTTCCTCATCAAAAGGCTCGCGACTCCCGTTTTGCTTGATGACCTTTGGCATCAGTAGTTCGGCGGCTTCGTAGGTCGTATAACGCTCTTTACACGCCAAACACTCCCGGCGACGACGCACCTGCGTACCATCCGATACCAGTCGAGAGTCGATAACCTTGGTATCTTGGGCTGAACAAAAAGGACAATGCATCGCTTATTCTTACCGCGTGGCTAGCCTACGAAAAACTCACGGATCGCTGAAAAAATCCGAGAGCACGTAGGCGCTCAGCGCCTCAGGCCGCTGCGACCGCGGCACCCGCCGCAGGCCTTTCCCCGTAAACGGGAAAACGGTTACAAATTGCGAGCACCTTGGTGCGTACGTTGGTAATCGTCGCTTCCGCGTCACCGTTTTCTAGCGCATCTAACACATCACATATCCAGCCGGTTAGCTCCCGGGTTTCTGCCTCACCAAAGCCCCGAGTGGTGATCGCTGGAGTCCCAACCCGCAAGCCAGAGGTGATAAAAGGCGATCGAGGATCGTTCGGAACCGCATTCTTATTGACCGTAATGTGAGCCGCACCCAGCGCCTCATCCGCGTCCTTGCCTGTGTAGGGCTTTCCGATGAGATCCACCAGCATCAGATGGTTGTCCGTTCCCCCAGAAACCACGTTGATCCCGCGCTCCATAAAAGTCCCGGCCATTGCACGAGCATTGGCAACCACCTGTTTTTGGTAGTCCACAAAATCCGGCTGTAGTGCTTCCAGAAAACTCACAGCTTTAGCCGCGATCACATGCATTAACGGACCCCCTTGACCACCGGGAAACACCGCTGAATTGAACTTCTTTTCCAGGGCTTCATTGGCCCTTGCCAAGATGATTCCGCCCCGGGGTCCACGCAAGGTCTTATGCGTGGTGGATGTCACAACGTCCGCATGAGGCACGGGGTTTGGATAGACGCCGGCGGCTACCAGCCCCGCTACGTGAGCCATGTCGACCAGAAAGTAAGCCTCTACCTCGTCAGCGATCCGCCGGAAGCGCGCCCAATCCACGACGCGACTGTAGGCGGAAAAGCCTCCAATGATTAGCTTTGGGCGGTGTTCCCGTGCCAGTGACTCGACCTGCTCATAGTCAATTTCGCCCGTGTCGTTATTCAGGCCATATTGAACTGCGTTGTAGTGCTTGCCGGAAAAATTCGGTTTGGCACCGTGCGTGAGGTGCCCACCATCGGCAAGACTCATCCCCAAAATAGTGTCACCGGGGGAAATCAAAGCCTGGAAAACCGCGGAATTGGCTTGAGACCCGGAGTGGGGCTGAACATTCGCGTAGTCGGCGCCAAACAGTTCTTTCGCCCGCGCTATCGCCAGTTCTTCCGCCGTGTCCACATACTCGCAGCCACCGTAGTAACGCTTGCGCGGATAGCCTTCGGCATACTTATTGGTAAGGACCGATCCCTGCGCTTGCAGCACTCTCGGGCTTGCGTAATTTTCCGATGCGATCAGTTCGATATGCTCTTCCTGGCGCCGCTCCTCCTCGCCCATTGCTGCAAACAGTTCATCGTCGAATCCTTCGATGGTTGTAGACACATCAAACATGAATAAGCCTCCTGCCGTGGACTGCCCCTACGGGCCAACCCTGTATGGAAATGTAACTCTGGGAAAGGCGCGAAGTGTAACCGAAATTCGTTCTGGCTTCGTCGCTGATTCGCCATTGCGAAGCGACTGTCGATAGGCCCATCCATGAAGGCTTTGCTAAACTCCGCGGCCTCCACTAGCTCGAACTTTTATTCGCCATGGCTCAATACGTCTACACCATGAATCGCGTGGGTAAGATTGTCCCACCAAAGAAGACCATCTTAGAAAACATATCCCTATCGTTTTTTCCGGGCGCCAAAATTGGCGTGTTGGGCCTAAACGGCGCCGGGAAGTCCACGCTGTTGAAGATAATGGCCGGTTTAGACAGCGATATCTTGGGTGAGGCGCGCCCTCAGCCGGGCATCAACATTGGCTACCTGCCGCAGGAACCGCAGCTCAATGCCGACAAGAATGTTCGTGGCAATGTAGAAGAAGGTTTAAAGGAAGCACTTGATGCGCTAGCCGGACTCGAAAAGGTCTACGCAGACTATGCAGAACCAGACGCTGATTTTGACGCATTGGCGAAGGAGCAAGCCCGCTTAGAAGACATCATTCAAGCGACCGATGCGCATAATATTGAGCACAAACTTGAAGTCGCGGCCGACGCACTACGCCTGCCGCCGTGGGACGCCGACGTCGACACCCTGTCCGGCGGTGAGCGACGCCGAGTTGCGCTGTGCCGACTGCTTCTTTCCGGACCTGACATGCTGCTTTTGGATGAACCCACTAACCATCTAGATGCGGAAAGCGTGGCCTGGCTAGAGCGTTTTTTGGACGACTTTGCTGGCACCGTGGTCGCTATCACGCACGACCGCTACTTCCTCGACAATGCCGCCGGTTGGATCCTGGAACTGGACCGTGGTCGCGGCATTCCCTATGAGGGCAATTATTCAGATTGGCTGTCTGCAAAAGAACAGCGCATAGAGCAGGAGCAGCGGCAGGAAGCGTCGCACCAAAAAGCGATCAAGGCGGAACTGGAATGGGTGCGCAGCAATCCGAAGGGGCGTCAGGCCAAGAGCAAGGCGCGCTTGGCGCGCTTTGAAGAGCTTCAATCGCAAGAATTCCAGCAACGGAACGAAACCAACGAGATCTACATACCGCCGGGGCCACGACTCGGCGATAAGGTGATAGAGGTCGAGAAGCTACAAAAGGGCTTTGGTGATCGCCTGCTGTTTGAAGACGTTAGTTTCTCAGTTCCAAAGGGCAGCATCGTTGGCATTATCGGCGCCAATGGCATGGGAAAATCGACCTTGTTTCGCATTCTAACCGGAGCCGAACAACCGGACGGTGGCTCGGTAGAGTTGGGTGAGACTGTGGAGCTTGCCTATGTAGACCAGTCTCGCGATGATTTAGCGGGGGAGAAAACCGTTTGGGAAGAAATTTCCGACGGTCAGGACATCATCACCATCGGTAGCTACGAAGTGAATTCTCGCTCTTATGTCGGCCGATTTAACTTTAAAGGATCGGACCAGCAAAAGTTTGTCAAAGATCTTTCCGGCGGGGAACGTAATCGTCTCCACCTGGCTAAGCTGCTGAAGCAGGGAGCGAACGTGCTGCTGCTAGACGAGCCCACCAACGATCTGGATGTGGAAACCCTGCGCGCGCTGGAGGAGGCCTTGTTAGCGTTTCCAGGTGCAGCACTCGTTATCTCCCACGATCGGTGGTTTTTGGATCGGATCGCCACGCACATTCTGGCCTATGAGGATGACGGTGCGGTGGTGTTTCACGAGGGAAACTTCAGTGATTACGAGGAAGACCGGCGTAAGCGGGTCGGCGCCAACGCCGATCAACCGCAGCGAGTGCCCTACCGTAAGCTCAAATAAAGCAAGGATTCTATGAACCTGAAGACAGGCTACAGGCCCGCAGAGTTACATACGGTGAGTGCAATCGAAGGACCGCTTGTGCTTCAATGAGCAGGCGCAAAAACGGATAAAAGAGGTGAACCTGCCTGTGAATGATCGGCGAAACTTTATCCGCGCCGTAATCGATCTCCCCGTCGAGGTACACCAAGGCGGCAGCGTCTGGCATCAACGCCTGATCGATATTTCCTTAGCGGGAGTTGCAACAGATCAACCGGATGTTTGGGATGCACAGTACAATGAGCCCTTCACCTTGCTTATTGATGCGGGCAAGCATGGTTTGCTCGAGCTTCACGCGTATTTGCAACATGTAGAGGCGGGTCGTCTTGGATTCGCTGTTCAACACGTAGATCAAAGGAACATCGCCCCCTTGCGCTCCCTACTTGAAGAGCACGTGGAAGATCCGCTGGTTCTTGACAGTGAGATTGATCGAATCACCCAATCGCAGGAATAGTCCTGTACAACCCTCAAACTCATGCGACTTAAAGATCCTACTGTCTACTTCTTGCTGCTCGGCGGCGTAGTATTTTTTGCTTTTAAACTGTTTGCCGAGCCCGACACCTTCGACGAACAGATTTATTTGAGCGGTGCGCAAGAGGCACAACTAAAGGCGGCCTTTGAACGAGTGTGGCAGCGGAGACCGAATTCCGCGGAGACAGACCGACTCGTGGATGACTGGGTGCGCGAAGAGGTTGCCAGCAGAGAAGCGATAAGGCTTCGCCTGGATCGGAACGACCCGATTGTGCGACGTAGGATGCGGCAGAAATTTGAAGCTTATGTGGACCAACTGAGCGTTGAACTCAGTCCAACAGACGAGCAACTCGGCGCGTGGTTTCAAGCGCATGGCGAAGACTACCGGGAACCACAACGCTTCAGCCTGCAGCAGATTTTCTTCAGCTCCGATCGGCGCGCTGATGCGGCCGCAGACGCGCTTACGCTACTGAGACAAATCGAGAACGGAGAAATCGCTACTGGCGGCGATACGGCGTCGCTCCCAAAGCACATTCGTTTGACCTCTGAAGCCAAACTTACGGATCTGTTTGGACGAGCTTTTGTAGAGGGGCTTGATACCTTGGTACTCGATGCGTGGGGCGGACCGATTCCTTCCGCTTTCGGAATGCACCTTGTATTGCTCGAGCGCAGGACCCCGAGCGAGATCCCAGACCTTGGCTCCGTTTACGATGAGGTGCTCAGGGATTACCTTGAAGATGCGCGCCAACAAGCAAGGGATCAACGCTACTCGGCGCTTATGGATCGCTACTCGCTGATTCGCGAGAGCGAAACACCCTAAAGGTCTAAGGCCAACGCCTCAGCCAGGGTCGCTACCGGATAAACGGAGACGCCTTTGGGCGATGTTTTAGGCGCATTGCCACGCGGGACAATAGCCCGAGTGAAGCCGTGTTTCACCGCCTCCGCAAGACGCTCCTGGCCCGAGGGAACAGGGCGAATTTCTCCCGCTAGACCAACTTCACCAAACACCACCAGATCCCGAGGTAGCGGACGGTCTCTGAAGCTGGAAACAATCGCCAGCAGTAGTGCCAGATCTACGCTGGTTTCTATAACCCGCATACCTCCAACGATGTTCGCAAACACATCCTGATCACCCACCTGTAAACCACCGTGCCGGTGGAGCACGGCAAGAAGCATGGCCAAGCGGTTTTGCTCAAGACCCACGGCGAGCCGCCGCGGGTTGCCTAGCGGCGAATCGTCGACCAAAGCCTGTACCTCTACGAGAAGTGGGCGACTTCCCTCCCAAGTCACCATCACGGCGCTGCCGGCGGAATGCGCTTCACCGCGCTCCAAAAATATCGCCGAGGGGTTCTTTACTTCTCGCAATCCTCCCTCAGTCATCGCAAAAATGCCCAGCTCATTGACCGCGCCAAAACGGTTTTTCTGGCCACGCAAGGTCCGGAAACGTTGATCGTCGGAACTCTCAAGAAGCACGGAGCAGTCAATCATGTGTTCCAGCACTTTAGGGCCAGCGAGGCTGCCCTCCTTGGTAACGTGACCCACCAAGACCAGTACCGTACCGGACTGCTTTGCGGCCCGCGTCAGCATGGCCGCACAGTCTCGTACCTGAGAAACACTGCCCGGCGCGGAACTCAATTCATCGCTGAATACCACCTGAATCGAGTCGACGACTAAGAGACCGGGTTTTTTATTAGCGAGGGCTGCGAGAATTGCCTCGACGTTCGTTTCTGCCATCAGCTCCAGACGATCCGCCGGTAAGCTTAGGCGCGATGCGCGCATCGCCACCTGCTGCGGGCTCTCTTCGCCGGTCACATACAACGCAGGCATGGTCGTCGCCAAGTGGCAGCTGGCTTGCAGTAGCAGTGTGCTCTTTCCAGCGCCTGGATTTCCGCCGAGCAATATCGCCGAGCCCGGAACCAGACCACCTCCCAACACTCTGTCAAACTCGGAGAGGCCCGTGGGAATGCGCTTAAGCTCAGCGGTATCGATGGCGCCAAGCACTTGCGCTTGAGCAAGCTCGCCCGCATAACCACCGCGCACTCGGCCAGCGTTCGCAGCTTTTTGCGCTGGCCCAAGGCGCAATTCGGTTATGGTATTCCAGGCGCCGCAGTCGCTGCATTGCCCCTGCCACTTTCTGTAGTCAGAACCACACTCGCTGCATACAAAAGCGGTTTTTGCCTTGCCCATAGCTGTTTCGATTGCCTTTAGGTCTGTCTTTGAGCGTGGTGCAACGCTTGCCCAGCTCCTTTGGTGGCCCCCATGCTCTGGCATAGAGTCACCAGTCAGATTTTTTAGAACTTTAGGTCCGCGATGCTACAACTAATGCGGGAAGGTGGGTATTCTACTCGGCCCTTTTGATTGATCGAACGCCCATGGCCGCCGGCAAACTCATCCCCGACCCACAGCTCGTGTTCTCCGCGGAGCTAGCCACTGCCGTGGGCTTAGAGGAAGCAGTCCTACTGCAGCAGATCAAAGGGCTATATCTGCATCAACCGGCAACTCGCAGAGACGAACGCGACTGGATTCATGTTAGCAAAGCCTATTTATTGCAGCTCATGCCCTTTTGGCGCGTCGACGACCTTGATCGGCTCTGCCAATCGTTGGAATCAATCGGACTCATCTCCCTAGATCGTGCTGGTGCTGCTAAAGACTGCCTGTTACTCGCCATCAACGACTCACCGGGGGCAAGTTCTGTTCTCCCCGCCGGGAAGCCACCGTCTCTACCGGGATCGGCGGCGCAAAAAGCTCCGCCGTCAGAAACAACACTAAACGAACCGCAAGCTCCCGCGACCGCGACGGTACGTGATCGAAGCGGTACGGCACCTTTTCCTAAGAGTGGTCAAGGTCAACCGCTGCCAATGGATTTTTTGCCTAGCGAAGACATGCTAGAGATCCTTGAGCAGTTTCACGGCATTCCCCGTAGCTTTGCCCTTCAGCAAGTAGAGGATTTCACACTCTATTGGCGGGAGAGAGGTAGCGCTGGCTATGCTTGGCAAAACAAATTTAAGCAACACGTACAGTTTCGCTGGGCAAAGCACCAGCAAGAGCCTAATCAGCAGGTAACAACGAGGGTCGCAACCGATGGAGGAGAGCGCGGATTTGGTTCAGCGGGTAAAACAAGAGATCGAAGCCTCAAACAAGACCTCACCGACCGCTCCTGGGCCGACTAATTCAGCAGACGCGAGCGAGCGAACCAATACGGAACTCATTGATGCGATCAATCAAGTCTTCGCGCTGTTCCGGATCAATTACCACAATCAATTTTACGCTGCCTTCAGCGAGGCTGAGCAGCTTAATCAAATAAAGAAACTCTGGCTTGAGTCGCTGGGGGAGTTTCCCCCCGCACAGATTTTGCAAGGTGCCAAACAAGCGATCGAAAATAACGAGTATCTACCTACGCTAAAAGCTATGCGCAGCTGCTGCGCGGACGCCCTACCGGCCCTTGGGTTCCCCGCCCCAGAGAACGCATACCTTGAAGCCTGTAATGGTGCACAGGAAAGAGAAAACAGCTGCTGGAGCCACGAAACCGTTTATTGGGCAGCGCGGGATACGGGGTGGATGCTGCTAGCCAGCGGTACCCAGTCGGAAAGCCACCGATCCTTTACCGCTCACTATCTCAATCGATGTAAGCAACATCTAAGCGGTGATCCGCTTCCTGACGTACCGAAAAACGCTGAAAACCGAGTCACCGCAAAGCCGTTGAATCGCGATCAAGCGCAAATTGAAATTACTCGAATCCTGGATAGTTTAAAGGATTGCTAAGGGCAGGTTGCACTTAGTACGACATCGCTTAGCTATTATCGCTTAGCTATTCGATGGCGCTGTATAGACCGGAAACCGACGGGCCCTCCGTCTCAACTCAGGCTCGCTGGCCCGAGTATGGCCCTAGCTATAGCCCTCGTTCGAACGGGCGAGATTTTCGAAGCGGGTGTACTCGCCAAAGAAGGCGAGGCGTACCGTGCCAATCGGTCCGTTGCGTTGCTTTCCGATGATAATCTCCGCAACGCCCTTATCCGGTGAATCCGGGTTATAAACCTCATCTCGATAGATAAACATGATGACATCGGCGTCTTGCTCGATGGCCCCGGACTCGCGAAGGTCCGAGTTGACCGGTCGTTTATTTGGCCTCTGCTCTAAGGCCCGGTTTAGCTGAGATAGCGCCACTACAGGACAGCGGAATTCCTTCGCGATCGCTTTGAGATTACGGGATATTTCGGAAATCTCCGCGGTGCGCCCCTCTGATGCCCCCGCGACCTGCATCAGCTGCATATAGTCGACCATGATCATCGCGATCTCACCATGCTCCCGTTTTACCCTACGAGCCCGACTACGCACTTCTGTCGGGGTGAGAGCTGGTGTGTCATCGATGAGTAGCTGCGTGCTTCGAATTTTTGCGACCGCTTGCCCTAAACTGTCCCAGCCGCCTTGATCTAGCTGGCCGGTTCGGACCGCGGTTTGGTTGATCTTTCCAATCGATGACAGCATCCGCATCATCAGCTGTTCCGCAGGCATTTCCATAGAAAACACTAACACCGGCGCGGATTGGTTGAGGATCGCGTTCTCCACTAGGTTCATCGCGAAGGCTGTCTTTCCCATTGACGGTCGACCGGCGACGATCACCAGATCGGACTTCTGTAAACCAGAAGTCTTTTTATCCAAGTCGACATAACCGGTACTTAGGCCGGTGATCGCACCGCCCGCTTGATTCAGCTCTTCGATTCGATCAATGGTTTCGCGAAGGAGAATCTCGACACCTTGGGGTCCGCCGGATTTGGGACCGGATTCGCCAATCTGCATGATCAGCCGTTCCGCCTCGTCGATCAGCTCGGCGGAGTTTCTACCCTGCGGGTTAAAGCTTGAATCCGCGATGCCTTGAGCCGCTTCGATCAGTCGGCGAAGTACCGCTCTTTCTCGCACCACCTTAGCGTAAGCTCGGATATTTGAGGCACTCGGCGTGATTTGCGCAAGCTCAGCCAGATAGGCGTGGCCGCCAGCGGTCTCTAGCTCACCGCTATTTTGCAGCGCGTCCGCAATTGTCACTACGTCGACCGGGTTGGAAGCCTCGGCTAGATTGTAGATCTGGCGGAAGATCATGCGATGGCTGGGCCGGTAAAAATCAGTCGCAGTGACTAACTCGGCCACACCGTCCCAAGCATCCTGCGAAATCATCAGACCACCGAGTACGGATTGCTCCGCTTCTAGTGACTGGGGCTGTAATTTTATCCGAGCAACGTCGGAGTCATAGGGGCTTGCGCCCGCATCATACGATGAGGGCGTCGCACTCAGTCCTATAGGAGCGCTGGGAAGATCGTCTGGTGAGAGTGCGTCAGCCAATTTGCGGCCCGTCGAAATCCGGGCCGCACAGGGTAGCCCAATTCAGATGGTCGATACACGTTTGCCGCACAGAAACGTTCGAGCGCGGCAGATTAGCGGGGGTAGGTAGGCACAGCCTGCTTGTTGCAGCTGCGCCAACGATAAAGCCGTTTACTCAGCAACAATCGCTAGCGCGACGTCGGTCATTACTTCCGGGTGAAGCTGAATCGCAATGCTGTACTCACCCAGCTCACGAAGTGCACCCTCCGGCAATCGAACTTCTGCTTTGTCGACTTCAGAGCCGGCTGCTGTTATGGCTTCGGCAATGTCACGTGTTCCAATTGATCCGAACAACTTTCCTTCTTCACCCGCGTTGGCTTCAATCGTGATTGTGTCCAGGGCGCTGATCGACTCCGCTCGTGTCTGAGCCGCGGTGAGAGTTTCCGCTGCAGCGCGCTCAAGCTCCGCTCGACGTGCCTCGAAGGCAGCTACGTTGTCTTCCGTCGCTGGGACAGCCTTACCCTGCGGTATGAGAAAGTTCCGACCATAGCCCGCTTTCACGTTGACCTTTTCACCCAGGCCACCCAAGTTGCCAATGTTCTCGAGCAAGATTACTTCCATGATCTTTTCCTTCCTATCGTTCGGGCCTTAACCCGTCCTTGACTATCTGTTAAAGCTAATACTGCGTTTACTGAAGCTGTCTATTTAAGAGCCGATTTCTTCAGCCAATGTTTGCAAAAGCAAGCGACTCCGCTGCGGCTTACACTCCATTTGCCGGAGTTGCCAACCCGGCACTGCTATCAGCCGTTTTCCTCTTCAACTTGTCTGCGAATCGTCGTCTGAATCGTTCGCAGCTTTTGAACCTTGACCATCTTGAAGCCGCACATTGCGGTCTTTACTCGGCAAGTCGCCAAGGTCTGTCGGTTGCTCCCTTCCATCGTCTCCACCGTCGCTGAATCGGTCACTTTCTGACTCCCTCTGCCCCTCGACGGCCGATTCTCCAGCTGGGGTGCTAGAACTTCCACCAGCGTTACCACCTGAGCCCGCACTCCATCGACCCCTGAAATCCAGTAACGTGTCGGCGACCGCGAAACCTACCAACAGAAGTTTCACCGCGTCGAACACTATCCAGGTCACATAGATCAAAGAAAGCCCAAAGCTTCCTCGACCTCGCAAGCGCGCTCCGGCATGCAGCAGCGAAAAGCCCGCAATCGTCAGCGGCAGCAACGCCGCTGCTGCCCAGCTGCGGTAGCTAATACCGAAGCTGGCGCCCGCTAGCCCTACCAGCAACAAAGTGAACACAATTGCGGTCGGAAACCGCAGCGCCCGAAACTCCGAACCGAAGCCTCCAGGGTTGTACAAACTTGCCTGCCAATAGCGCGCTAATGCCAAGCACAAAAAGCTCATGGCTCCGTTAGCCGTTCCCATCATGCCCGCAAGCTGGAGCTGGGTCGGAGGCTGCAAACGTACCGCCTGAGCACCAGACGTTGACGTTTGCTGCTCCAACGACGCAAAAAACTGCTCGAACATCTGGGCAAGCTCAGCAAGTAGATTTTGCCCAAACCACAACAAACCCAAGCCAGTGACTATTGCGACCGCGATACTGGCAAGGCCCGCGTAGGCCAAATTAACCGTACTGCGAAGCACGATCGCCAGAAAAGACGTCCCCAAAAGAAGCGCCAAGACGCTTCCATCACCACTGACTTTGGCCAAGAGCAACACGGGAAGCCCAGTCCAAAGCAGCAACCAGACGCCCTCTTGGACGCCCTTACGCAAGGTGACCAGAGCAACGATGGCAGCTCCGATCCAAGCGAAAAGCATCGTTCCGAAGCACGCTACGGCCAGTAGCAAGGCGCGAAAGCGCCCATTCATGGCGATGCGGGCTAAACCGTGCATAACAGCACCTGGCCTCCTGCTAACGCATTAACTCCTTAGCTGGACACGGAGATTGTCGCCGCCGCGCCTCGACTCGGAACTCAATCGTCAGCTCACTACCGTATTAGCGATGCCCGTCTGTATAGGGCAGAAGCGCCAAAAATCTAGCGCGCTTTACCGCGGTCGCTAGCTGACGCTGGTATTTAGCTTTCGTTCCAGTGATTCGGCTTGGAACGATTTTGCCGGTCTCTGAGATATAGGCCTTTAGGGTATCCAGGTCCTTATAGTCGATCTCTTTGACGCCCTCCGCGGTAAAGCGGCAGAACTTTCGGCGACGAAAAAAACGTGCCATAACAATACTCTCCTAAATCTGAATCGCTTTACTCAGTCGTGTCGCTTGCAGCTTCGCTGTCAGTAGAAGCCTGCGCATCGGTGGACTCTGTACTCGCTGCCGGCTGCTCGCTTGCCTGTCGCTCTTCATAGCGAGACTTGCGCTCGCGGCTCTCTTTCTCCGCTTTCATAATGGGCGATTCAGAAACATCAGCACCATCACGCCGGATAACCATGTTGCGAATCACCGCATCGTTATAGCGGAATGTGGTGGTCAGTTCGTCCAGAGCATCATTCGAAGCCTCTACATTCATCAGGATGTAGTGGGCTTTATGGACTTTGGCGATAGGGTAAGCCAGCTGACGTCGGCCCCAGTCTTCGAGCCTGTGAACCATGCCGCCGTCTTTAGTGATGGTATTGCTGTAGCGTTCAATCATGCCCGGAACCTGTTCAGACTGGTCCGGATGCACCATGAACACGATCTCATAGTGTCGCATCTGCGAGCTCCTTACGGGTTTTAGTCGCCGGCTCCACTAGCGTGAGCATTATGGTCCGTGCGACAAGGAGATGCGGTCAAAAACTGACCGCTCGAATTTTGAGGCGCGGAGTTTACAAGCCGTGTAGAGGCATCGCAAGACACAAAAAGGCGACAATATTACGCGTATGACCGCATAGCATTGGCGCTCGTAAACACCAATCGACGTTCAGGCCTGGTCCGAACTAGCGTTCGGCGCGCTGCCGCTGCAGTTCGAACAAACAAATACCAGTGGCAACGGATACATTGAGACTTTCTACGGCTCCAGCCATCGGAATCGATAGCAGGAAGTCACAGCGCTCCCTGGTTAAACGTCGCATACCGCTGCCTTCCGACCCCATGACCAACGCGATCGGCCCGCTAGCGTGGGCCTCGAAAAGACTTGTATCAGCCTCACCCGCTGCACCATAGATCCAGACCCCCGATTCTTTCAGCGCAGCCAGTGATCGGGCCAGATTCGTTACTCTAACCAAAGGGATAGTCGCACATGCGCCACTGGCGACTTTGCGAACAACTGGAGTGATGTCTGCCGACTTATCTTTTGGAATGACAACTGCGGTGACACCGGCGGCGTCCGCACTGCGTAGACAGGCGCCCAAATTGTGCGGGTCTGTGACACCGTCTAGTACGAGAAGCAGGGCTTGATCATCGCACTGCACGGCGTGCAGCAACTGCTCCTCGCTCCAACGTAAGTCCAGACCCTGTTTTCCGGTGCCATTGAGAGTGGCTATTACACCCTGATGCCGTCCATCAACGAGTCGATCAAGCTCTGCGCGAGCCATTCGTTGCACCGTGATACCCGCCGTCTCCGCCCGCTTTAGAATTGACTCAACGCGCTGGTCCAAGCGTCCAGCCTGCAGAAACAATCGCTGTACCGCGGCGGGGTTTTGCTTGAGAATCTCCGCAACCGCGTGTATCCCGAAAGCATGATCCCTCACCGACGCTTGCCTTTACGCGCTCTGACACTACGCGTTTTCGCTCCGGCGGCACCGCGCGTCTTGCGGGTTTTCCCATTTGCAGTTTTGCTGCCCTTGCTAGGCTGATCATTATTTTGCTTTGTCGTTTTTCCGGAGCCTTGCCGTTGGCTCTTAGCCTTGTTCCCACCCTTGTCCGAAGATTCTCGCCGTCCTTTCCTACGGTCCTCTCGAGCGGAGTGTTTTGCCGAGGGGACTGGCTCTAGATCGATCTTCTTCTCATCGAGATTCACCGCTGCGACCAGAACTTGCAGGCCGGCCCCCAGGCGGTAACTGCGCCCCGTTCTCTCTCCGACCAATCGCTGTTGCGCATGATCAAAACGGTAGTAGTCTCCGGGCAGCGACGTAATGTGCACTAACCCTTCTATATAAAGGTCAGACAGCTCCACAAAGAGACCGAAGTTGGTAACCGCACTCACTACGCCATCGAAGGTCTCGCCGACATGGTCTCGGAGATACTCGCACTTAAGCCAGGCTTGGACTTCTCGCGTAGCATCGTCCGCCCGCCGTTCGGTCATCGAGCAATGCTCACCGAACGCGGCAACTTCAGCGACGCTGTAGCTGTAGCCAGTCTCCAGCGGCTGCTTAACCGTTCCCCGAAGCCGCTTAACCAATTTCGAGCGCACTCTTGAGCGAATTACCGCGCGGATCGCCCGATGTACTAGAAGGTCCGGATAACGTCGAATTGGAGAAGTAAAGTGCGCATAAGCAGGGTAGTTGAGACCAAAATGACCCTTGTTTTCTGGCGTATAGATTGCCTGGCTCAGTGAGCGCAGCAACATGGTCTGAATGATCGTTTTATCGTCGCGCTCAGCTATATCGGCTAATAAGCGCTGATAGTCGATTGGCGTTGGGGACTCACCGCCGCCCAGTCCAAGCGCGAGTTCAGATAAAAAGGCACGCAAGTTCTCCAGCTTTTCTCCACTTGGCCCCGTATGCACACGGTATAGCGTAGAAAGCTGGTGCGCGTCGAAGAATCGCGCTGCGGCCACGTTAGCGCACAGCATGCATTCCTCAATTAGGCGGTGCGCGTCGTTTCGCTTTACCGGCTCAATCGAGTCAATCTTGCGTGCTTCGTTGAACAGGATTCTTGTCTCGACGGTTTCAAAATCAATCGCCCCGCGCTCATTTCGCGCCTCTCGCAAAACTCGATAGAGCGCGTAGAGGTCTTTGAGAGGTCGGTACAGAGCTTTCGGTACGTCGGCGGAACGCCCCTCCTCGATCAATTCACCGACTTGCATATAGGTCAAACGCGCGTGCGAATGGATCACTGCTTCGCAGAAGCGAAACTCTTGCAAAGCTCCGTCAGCATCGATCTCCATCTCAACTGCAAGCGCCAACCGATCCACCAAAGGACGCAATGAGCACAAGCCGTTCGAAAGCACCTCCGGAAACATCGGTACTACTCGCTCGGGGAAGTAAACGGAGTTGCCACGCTCACGCGCCTGCTGATCGAGAGCACTACCCGGCTGCACGTAGTGGGAGACATCTGCAATCGCGACCCAAAGTCGCCAGGAGCCATTGCGCCGGCGTTCGCAAAAGACCGCGTCGTCGAAATCACGCGCATCTTCGCCATCAATGGTGACAAAGGGTTTTTCGCGAAGATCGACCCTATGGTGCTTGTCGTCCTCGCTAGGCTCATCGCGCAATCCGCCCGCTTCTTGCTGGACGCTTTCCGGCCATTCCCAGGGGATGCCGTGCGAGCGAATCGCTATGTCGATTTCGAGGCCCGGATCAAGATGTTCCCCCAAAACCTCGGTAATCCGTCCCTTGGCGCCGAGGCGCTGATCCGGGTAGTGGGTGATTTCGGCAGTCACGATTTGCCCACTCTTTGCGCCGTGCTTTTCCTTTGGTGGAATCAGAATTTCTTGCGTGATGCGCGCATTGTCGGGGAGCACAAAGCCGATACCGCTCTCCTCTTGGTAGCGGCCTACCACCTGGCTAAGGCCTCTTTCTAGAACTTCGACAACTTTGCCTTCCGGCCGGCCGCGACGGTCTGAACCGGTGATCGCAACCAACACGGTGTCGCCGTCGAACAGGCTGCGCATTTGCCTTGCACTCAAAAATACATCGTCGGCTTCCCCATCAGGAATCGCGAAACCGTAGCCGTCTCGATGTCCCTGCACGCGGCAACGCAGCAGATGAAGCGCATCAGCCGCCCCAAACCCCCCTCGGCGATCCACATGTACTTGCCCATCGCGCTGCATCGCGCGAAGGCGACGGCGCAAAGCTTCTAGATCTTGATCGGAACTAAGGGAAAAAGCCTTGGAGATTTTCTCGATGGGAATGGGTGAGTCAGCTCCGCGAAGTAAATCCAGAATCGCCTCCCTCGACGCGATTGGATTTTCATAGCGGCGCGACTCCCGTTCCGCATGGGGATCGACAAACGATTCTCTCGCGGAACCGGGAGCTTTAGTTTTTTTGGCCATGAGGGATACAGCTGTCAATCATGCGCGAATTATACGGCAACGTTGACAGCAGCAAGGTGCAGTCTTAATCTGCGCGGCCTCGCTGGAGTAGCTTTTCTGAATGCAGCGAGCAATGCTCGAAGAACAACGGCTTTTGCCGACACCTGCCCAGGTGGTGAAATTGGTAGACACGCTAGCTTCAGGTGCTAGTGCTCGCAAGGGCGTGGAGGTTCAAGTCCTCTCCTGGGCACCAAATCACAAAGTTCCTCAATAACCTCAGATACTTACGGTTTCAGCAGTGCTCGCTGGTCACAATTGTGACGAGAAGCTGTGACGAAAT
>JBCBZV010000091.1:0-16832 GCA_039815155.1 Pseudomonadota bacterium | reverse complement strand
TTTAGGTCTCCACCCACTATCGCTGCACCCGAGTGAGCGTTGAGAAGTCTTGTGAGCGAGGCTAACTGCGAACGGTAGGCGCTCGTGGTGATCGTGAAATTGATCGCATGTACATTGATAAGCAAGAGAGTCATATCTTCGAAAGGGATCCGTGCTACGAGCACTGCTTTTGGAGTTCGCAGCAGCGGCTCGAGGTAGCTAAGTTTGCACAGCACATCCACCGGGTGGGAGCTACGTACCTCGACGCCGCTAATCCATTCCTTGGAGGTGTAACCCGCAGCGAAGTAGCGCTCAAGCCTAGTGCCAGCGATAGCGCTTGCCGCAGCTGTCGCGGTTTGTGTTACGTCCTTTCGCGATTCCTGCAGAAAAACAAAGTCAGCGGCTTGTGTCAGCTCCTGTAAGTACTTGTCCGCACCGTCCCTCGAAAACTTCATCGCATTCCAGCTAACGATGGTGATGCCTTCGAGACCAGTAGCGGGCTTAACCGCGCTGGATACGGTGAGTGCGTCAACACAGGATTCTAGATCCGTATAAGTCCTAGGCTCAGCCAGTACGGGCTCACTCGTTAACGAAGAGACTAGGCCAACGCATACTAGACCCCTACGTAGGGACAAAAAATCGAATTTGACGCTCGAAGAGCTTGCCATAGCGCAAGTATGGCAGCTCAGCGGGCGGAACGTTTCTAGCGAAGGAAGAGCCCCGCTAGAACGCGCATGACGTATACGCAACCGATAAGCGATCTACAGACGCTCTACGTAGGCGTGGTACTCAAGGCTAGTGATGTGTTTGGAAAACTCCTCCAACTCTTGCGTTTTTGTGAGCGAAAAGGTGTGCTGGATTTCCGCGCCCAACGCTTCCCGTATGAACGGAGAGACCTGAAACATACGCAACGAGTCGTGCATATATATCGGCAGCAGCGGCCCTGGTTGGCTGTAGCCATCACCGCTGACTGGATCTCCCGGAGCGATACCACGCTCGATGCCATCCAGCGCAGCCGCAAGAATCACCGCAAATACCAGGTACGGATTGGCATCTGCACCAGCTACCCGATGTTCTATACGACGAGCCTTTGGGCTCCCCGCAGGCACTCGCACGGCTACGGTGCGATTCTCATAACCCCAGTTGGGCGTCACCGGTGCGTGACTGCCTTTCTGGAATCGGCGATAGGCATTGAAGCTCGGTGCAAAGACAGCGAAGGAGTCAGCCATGTGCTGCAAACAACCACCTATCGCGCTCTTCAGTTCGAAGGTACCCGTTTCCGTTCCGTCATCGAAAATATTGTTGCCCGCATCGTCGATGACGCTGCAATGAATGTGTAGCCCGTTCCCCGCCTCGCCCTCAAACGGCTTAGGCATAAAGCTCGCCACCAGATTATGGCGTTGCGCAATTTCTTTGATGACGCGCTTCATCATTAAGATCTGCCTTGCGGCGAGCACTGGGCTATCCACATGCCGCATATTGATCTCATACTGGGAGGGAGCAGACTCCTTAACAACACCGTCAAAGGGCAAGCCTTGGAGCTGACAGGCTTGGTGGATCTGCTCGAGCATCGCGTGGTGCTGATGCAACACGTCCAGACCGTAGAGATTGCCGCCAATCGGCTCACCGCGATAGGGATCTTCGTTCGAGTGATTCGGACGTTTGCCGTCCCAGCGGACGAGGCTGAACTCCAGTTCGGCGGCAACGACCGGGCGCCAGCCAAACCGGTGGTACCGCGACACGACTTGTTTTAGGACCTGCCTCGGGTCTCCGAGGTACGGTGCCCCATTTCCCGAAAACATAGTCAGCATGAGCTGACCATGACGCCCTCGAGGGGACCAAGGCGTTGGCAGCAGCGTGCCCTCAACGGGGCGACACACTCCGTCTTCATCCCCCGTGGCAAACACGAGTTCTTCTACGTCACGACCCCAAATATCGAGGGCGAGGGCAGTCTTTGGGAACTTAAGTTCGCCTTTATAGACCTTTGCGAGTTTGCTTCTCGGCAACCACTTGCCGCGCAAAACGCCATTGCTGTCGGGCAGCAACGCCTCAATCATCGATACTTCGGGGTTCGCACGCAGAAACCAATCTACTTCCAGCGCCATGCTTTGCTATCTCTACGACCAAAAAGCCCCCTCACACTAATATCGGCAGGAAGCCCTTCGCCCTCAATGCCCCTCCTTGGTCAATGGTGCTGTAGCTATCCTAGGCCCATGTAGATTTTGAGTGGATCCTCGCCCCCAGCTTCGCCGAGACAGGACATCGAGTTGATAAAAAGAGAGAAAAGATCGGTCTGAGAATTGACGTCGAGCTTGCGATAAATGCTCTTCCGATGGCGTCTCACGGTTTCTCGGGCAATCGACAGGCGGGAGGCTGAAGTGTCTGTTCCATAACCTCGTAGCATCAGCTCAAGCACGTCTTTTTCTCGCGGAGACAGCAGGGAGGCGCCAAAGGTTCGAAAAGCAAGATCGATCTGATGATTAATGCCCGGTTGGATTAGATTCTTGACCGCAAATCCTTCGTACTCGCTGTGAGCCCGAAAAAGCTCAGCGATCGGATCCGCGAGCGAGTAGAGCATCTGATACTCGTCGTCACTAAACTGACCTTGCTTGGGTAGGCGCATCATCGAGAGATTGATGACGTTTCCACCTTTGAGCTGAGACAGGAAGATAGCCTCGTCCACGGTCCCCGTGTCGGAATAATAATCGCGGTAGTAGTCGGACTGTTCCAAGCGACCGGAGGTCACTCGAGAGAGCCTGTAGATACGGTTTCGTGGCCGATTGACCGAGGTCTGATAGAAGGGATCTTCCTGATAGGGACCATCAAGGTAGGAGTCCACTTGCGCTTTTACCGCCTCTGGCGGTATTTCGTGATACAGAACCCTCGGCGGTAACTCTCGGTGGTATAGCCAAACCTGCGGGTAAGCGATACGAACTCGCTCTTGCACCGCCGCTATAAGCCTTGGGAAGAAGTCATCGGTACCGATCGCGGCTATAACGCTTGCCAGGGACCGATTCCATTCGCTCAGAACTTTAAGAGTGTCCATTATCCGCTTGCTGCTCAGCTGTCCTTCGCAGAGGTAGCAGCAGTGTGAGAACCTACCAAGGCGCTGTCAAACCCCTTGGAGACTAACTGTAGGCTGCGGGCTACTCGCTCCAATCAAGAGGTGCTGTTTTCCATCGCCGCTCCCAGGCCCTCTTAACCTTGTTGCTATAACGACGACTGCCGCTACTGCCGTTATACGCGGCGAGTGCGCGATGGAGGGCTCCGTTTTCTCGCGTTAGGTAAAACTGCAAAATTCGGCAACCGTAGGTCAAGTTGGTTGTGTTATCGGTCAGATTGTCCCCTGGCCGGCCAATTTCTTCGCGCCAAAAGGGCATTACCTGCATCATTCCCTGCGCGCCAACGCGTGACACTGCGAAACGGTCGAAGTGGCTTTCAGTTTCTATCACCGCCAGAACCAGTTCAGGGGGAAGCTCACTCACAATCGCAGCCGCGTGGATTTGACGTAGCAGCTCCAGCCGTTTGTCCCCATCAGGCACCAGTGGCTCAAGCCGGGCGCTCATGTCTACTAGCCAGACCTCCGCAGCGTAGCGGTCTTCGAAGCTATCGCTTTGCGCTATTGTTCGCTCTAAAAAAGCACGAAGTTCCTTGTCTCGTAACTGCGCGGGCGCGCCCAGAGACCGTTGTTCCGCATCCTCGGCCTCATCGGATAACGCCGTCTCCTCAGAATTCGCCAGCGTACAGGACGCCACCAGCAGCAACGCAAAGCTCGCGATCGCAAGCGTCTTTTCGATTCTGTATGGCAAGCGCTTAGCCAAGACGCTCCTTTAGGAATTCGAGTGCAGCCGACTGTGCTAGCGACTGGGATTCCGCGTCTCGTCTCCCCTGGTACTCCAACGAACCGGTCGCCAGCGACCGATCACCGATGACTATGCGGTGGGGGATACCTAACAGCTCGATATCTGAGAATTTGACCCCCGGCCTTTCGGTACGATCATCAAGAAGCACCTCGATACCCAGCTCTATGCACGACTTATAAAGTGATTCAGCAGCGGTGGCGACCGCTTCGCTCTTGTGCATGTTGAGAGGCACGATTGCCAGCTGGAAGGGAGCCATCGTACTGGGCCAGCAGATACCGCGATCATCGTGGTTTTGTTCAATCGCCGCCGCGACGATTCGGCTGACGCCGATGCCATAGCATCCCATCTCCAATGCGACGCTCTTCCCATGCTCATCGAGTACGGTGGCGTTCATCGCCTCGCTGTATTGGGAACCGAGTTGAAAGATGTGACCGACCTCGATTCCCCGACGAATCTGCAGCCGGCCTTGTCCGTCGGGGCTAGGATCGCCCGCAACCACACTGCGTAGATCGGCAGTCTCGTAGCTTGTGACGTCCCTATCCCAGTTAACCCCTTGCAGGTGCTGGTTATCGACATTCGCCCCACAGACGAAATCGGCGCATAGCGCTGCCGAATAGTCGACGATCACAGGCACTTGCAAATTCACCGGTCCCAGGGAACCAAATGCGGCGCCGGTAAGAGCTGTAACTTCCTCCTCTGCAGCCATGCGCAGAGGGGATGCGATCAAGGAGTGCTTCTCTGCTTTTATCGCGTTGAGTTCGTGATCTCCTCTGATTACTAGGGCAATGAGTCCGCCGCCCGCGGCCTCAACGAACAGCGTTTTCGCGGTTTTTTCCTCCGCTATACTGAGCGCTGCGCAGAGATCGCCAATGGTTTTGACTCCAGGTGTGGCGATCGTGCTCATGGTTTCGCTCGGCGCAGGACGCGTGGAGAGGTCTGCGGTCGCTTCTGCCAGCTCTACGTTTGCGGCGTAGTCGCTACCATCGCTAAAGGCAATTGCGTCTTCGCCGGAGTCCGCAAGTACGTGGAACTCATGAGATGTGCTGCCACCGATGCTTCCTGTATCGGCGAGCACTGGTCGAAACTCGAGACCCAAGCGCGCGAAAATCTTGCTGTAGGCCTCGTGCATGCGTTGGTAAGTCGTCTCCAAGGACTTACGGCTGACGTGAAAGCTGTAAGCGTCCTTCATTAGGAATTCGCGGGCACGCATTATTCCAAAGCGGGGTCGTATCTCGTCGCGAACTTTGTTCTGAATCTGGTAAAGGCTCAGCGGCAGCTGTTTGTAGCTGTTAATTTCTCCTCGAACAATCTCCGTGATGACTTCTTCATGCGTGGGTCCCAGACAAAAATCTCGCTGATGCCGGTCCTGGATGCGCAGTAATTCGGGTCCGTACTTCTCCCAGCGACCGGACTCTTGCCATAATTCTGCGGGTTGGACCATTGGCATCGCGAGTTCCAGCGCTCCAGCGGCTTCCATTTCCTCGCGCACCACTTGTTCTACTTTCCGCAGCACCCGCAGTCCGACAGGCATCCAGGTGTAGAGCCCAGCGGACAGTTTTCGTATCAAGCCGGATCGGAGCATGAGCTGATGGCTGATGATTTCCGCATCGGCCGGTGTTTCCCGGTGCGTGGTAATCAGAAATTCGCTGCTACGCATGGGCTGTTTGGTCCTTGTTGGTTCTTTTCTCGGGTCGCTGCGGCGCGAGTGTAAGCGCCTATGAAAGAGCGGTACAGCGGGCAATCCTTTGGTGGAACGGGTCTGGTACCGTAAGAAATCGCGCTGAGCCCATAAAAATAGGGGTTTTTTTGCTTCCGAAGTTGCAAAACCCTTGTATTGCGGTGCCCAAAGTTTTATACAGTGCGTGGAGCGTGCGGGAGCCCGAATAAGCGCTTAGACACTGCGTTTTAAGGGGTTTTCAAACGCCCAGCTGTGCCCGGAACACCAACAGGAGTATCGTCGTTTTTCGGCAGCGCGCTGTTTTCAGGCTAACGCTATTTTTGGCCAAGCGTTGAGAACAAGCGTTTTGAAGGAGTCGCGTCCGGAAGCTCGACTTAACGTGAATCTTGCAACGAGTGGAACACAAGGAAGGATCCTAATATGGCAACAAGCAAAGCGAAAAAAGCACCTGCTAAGAAAAAAACTGCTGCACGCAAAGCGCCTGCTAAAAAAGCTCCAGCCAAAGCTGCAGCCCCTGCTAAGAAAACTACAGCGCTCAAGGATAAGATGACCAAGACGCAAATCTTGGCCAGCATTTCCGACAGCACCGGTCTCAGCAAAAAGCAGGTCGGCGACGTTTTGGAAGAGCTGGAAACTCTCATCGAGCGCAGCGTCAAGAAGCGTGCCGTTGGGGAGTTCACTCTGCCTGGCCTGATGAAAATCACGACGGTTAAAAAGCCGGCTGTGAAAGCTCGCAAGGGCATCAATCCCTTCACCGGTGAAGAAACGATGTTCAAGGCAAAGCCTGCAAGCGTAGCCGTTAAGGTTCGCCCGCTGAAGAAAATGAAGGAATTTGCTCAGTCCTAGGAGCGAACACTCGCCCAACAAGGGCTAGCAAAGCCGGCGGGTCGCGGAGTCAGAAACGCGACCCGTTTTTTATTTACAAGTGCTTAAGTAAGTACCCTCAGCTGACGGTTACATTCAGCGTCGGCCAGCGATAACCGGCCAGCTTTCGTAAAGTCGTTTCTGTTTGCTTCGCCCCTGTTACTTGTGTCTCGTATTGATGTCTCGGACTTTGACCCAGGGAGCTCATGCGTCAGTACCCGCTCTGCCATTGTCCAAATGAGTCCAAAAAGCCTGGGCCGGCAGCCGAGGCAGGCTCTTTTGATCTGGGAAGGTCATCCGTTGGTACCAATGGCTACCTGAGGTAGAATCCGCGCCGCTTTTTAAAGGGCTTGTAGCTAGGTAGCGGCAAAAACTTCAAAGAGCCGCTCTTCGAGGTAATTCATGCCAATTTACGAATACAAATGCTCGGGCTGTGATGAGCAGATCGAGGTTTTACAGAAGATGAGTGATGATCCACTTGTCGAATGTCCCTCTTGTGAGGGTGGGAAATTGACTAAAAAGGTGTCAGCTGCGGCATTTCGCCTGAAGGGTGGCGGCTGGTATGAAACTGACTTCAAGAGCGGAAATAAAAAGAATCTGGCTGGCGGCGGTGACTCCAGCGGTGACACCAAAGACGGTGCTGATGGCGCCAAAAAAGACTCCGCTACAAAAGCGAGTGATTCTGCGCCCAAATCCGACTCGGCTAGCAGCAAAAGCTCTGGGTCGAGCACAACAAGCAGTTCCTCAGCCAAAGATGGCTGATATTAGACAGGTATTTCTATGCGCACCCACTACTGTGGCCTGATTAACAGCAGCCATATTGACGACACCATCACGCTATGTGGTTGGGTTGATCGCCGGAGGGACCACGGCGGCGTGATCTTTCTGGATCTTCGTGATCGCGAGGGGATCGTCCAGGTGGTGTTCGATCCAGATACGGACGAGCATTTCCGCACGGCGGATCGGGTTCGTAGCGAATACGTATTGAAGGTTACTGGTCGGGTCAGAGCGCGAAGTGAAGCAACGATCAACCCGGCGATGGCGACCGGCGAAGTGGAAGTGCTGGGAAAGGAAATAGAGGTGCTTAATACCGCCGAAACGCCGCCCTTCCAGCTCGATGAGTACACGGCGGTGGGTGAGGACGTTCGCCTTAAATACCGTTACATGGACTTGCGTCGCCCGCAGATGCAAGAGCGTCTGCGCCTGCGTTCAGAGGTGACTTCGGCAGTGCGCCAATTCATGCATCGGGAAGGATTTCTCGACATTGAAACGCCGATCCTGACGCGCGCTACACCGGAGGGGGCTCGTGACTACCTTGTTCCCAGTCGCACCCATGAAGGGCAGTTTTTTGCACTTCCGCAGTCACCGCAGCTGTTCAAACAACTGCTGATGGTTTCCGGTTTCGATCGCTACTACCAGATCGCGAAGTGTTTCCGAGATGAGGATTTAAGAGCCGACCGACAACCAGAATTTACCCAGATCGATATCGAAACGTCCTTTTTAGATGAAGAGGCGATTATGGGTATCACCGAGCGTATGGTTCGCGAGCTATTTAAAACGGTGCTCGATGTGGAACTGCCCGATTTTCCCCACATGCCGTACTCAGAAGCAATGGAGCGCTTTGGGTCCGACAAGCCTGATCTAAGAATCCCCTACGAGCTTGTGTCCATTGACGATCTAATGCAACAGGTCGAGTTTAAGGTATTCCGTGGCCCCGCCGACGACCCCGACGGGCGCGTGGCCGCGCTGCGAATACCGGGCGGCGCTAGCATTTCACGGAAAGAGATCGACGACTACACGCGCTTCGTGAGCAACTATGGAGCACGAGGTCTCGCGTGGATCAAGGTCAACGACATCGATGCTGGAGTCGAAGGCTTACAGTCGCCGATACTCAAGTTTATGTCCGAAGGAGTCGTCGCTGAATTGATGCAGCGATTGCAAGCTGAGAACGGGGACATCATCTTCTTTGGCGCTGACCGCGCAAAAGTAGTGAATGAGGCGCTTGGCGCGCTGCGGGTCAAAGTAGGCCATGATCTCGAGCAGGTGGCCGAAGGCTGGGCGCCGCTCTGGGTGGTGGATTTCCCCATGTTTGAGGACGACGACGGTAGCTGGACGCCTCTCCATCATCCCTTTACAGCACCTTCTTGCGATGTTGCTAGCCTTCGTCAGCATCCGGGCGAGGCTTTGTCGCGTGCCTACGATATGGTACTAAACGGCACGGAACTCGGCGGTGGCAGTATTCGTATTCACAACCGAGAAACGCAAGAGGCCGTGTTCGATATTCTGGGTATCGAGTCCGACGAGGCGCAAGAGAAGTTTGGCTTTCTTCTTGATGCACTCAAATACGGCGCTCCTCCGCACGGCGGAGTCGCTTTCGGCTTAGACCGCATAGTGATGCTGATGAGCGAGGCGAGTTCGATTCGAGACGTGATTGCCTTCCCGAAGACACAGACCGCCGCCTGCGTCATGACCGAGGCGCCAGGATCTGTATCGAGTGCGCAACTGCGCGAGCTGCACATACGCCTGCGAGACCCCGATAAAAAGCAGGAAACACCGGCCGAGGGTTCCTAATGGCGGGACATAGCAAATGGGCGAACATCAAGCATCGCAAAGCGGCGCAAGATGCAAAGCGTGGGAAGGTATTCACTAAGCTCATTCGCGAGCTGGTGGTCGCTGCTAAGCAGGGTGGCGGTGCGGTTGAAGACAACCCGAGGCTGCGCGCGGCGGTCGATAAGGCGCTTGGAGCCAATATGACCCGCGACACGATCGATCGCGCTATCGCGCGCGGGGCGGGCAACGATGCGGCCGACGATGTAGAAGAGCTGACTTACGAAGGTTACGCGCCCGGTGGCATTGCCATATTGGTAGAGGTGATGACCGATAACCGGAATCGAACCGTGGCAGAAGTGCGCCACGCATTTTCAAAACGCGGTGGAAATCTTGGCACTGATGGCTCGGTCGCCTACCTATTTACCCGCAAAGGCCAGCTCAGTTTTGCACCCGGTACTGACGAAGACGCCTTGATGGAGGCCGCTCTCGAAGCTGGTGCCGAAGACATCGAGTCCGCCGACGATGGCTCAATCGAAGTCATCACACCCTGGGAAGAGTTCGCCGCCGTAAAAGTAGCGCTAGACGATGCTGGCTATCCATCCGATGTGGGTGAAGTGACGATGATTCCGTCCACTACGGTGGAGGTCGATAAAGACGGGGCTGAAAAAATTCTAGCGCTTATCGATTCCTTGGAAGAGTTAGACGATGTGCAAAATGTCTACTCAAACGTCGACATTCCCGGTCGCGTCTTGGAGCAGCTTGGCTAAGAGGTCGCGGCTAACCGCCTATCGAACAAGCACACCTACGGGGTAGCAACCCTGTATATTTATACATACCATTGGACTTAAGCGGACCGGCGGCTAAAAGCCATGGCGATAATTCTAGGTATCGATCCCGGCTCTCAAAAAACGGGCTTTGGGATCATCAATAGCGTTAATGGAAAGCACGAATACATCACCAGCGGTGTGATACGTCTTCCGCGCGGTCCTTTGCCCGAGCGACTAAAGATCATCGCCGAGAGCGTCGAGTCCTTAGTCGAGCAACACGGACCCACCGAACTCTCCGTGGAGCAGGTGTTCCTGGCAAAAAGCGCCGATGCGGCGCTCAAACTTGGACAGGCGCGAGGCGCCGCTATCGTTCCCTGTGTCGTGCGCGGTATGGAAGTCAGCGAGTATTCGGCTAGGCAGATCAAGCAATCGGTGGTGGGTACGGGTGCGGCGGTAAAAACCCAAGTGCAGCATATGGTGAAAGTACTTTTGAACCTGCCTGCCGAACCGGCGGAGGATGCGGCAGACGCGCTAGCGGCCGCGCTATGTCACTCGCATATGAGCCAGGGATTGGTACGAGTTGCCGGCGTGACCGCAATAAGACGCAGGCGTTTGCGATGATCGGACGTATTGCTGGACGGCTTCTGCACAAGCAGGCCCCCGACATTCTCGTAGATGTTGGGGGCGTTGGTTACGAGCTGCAGGTACCCATGTCGACTTTTTTTCAGTTGCCCGAGCTAGGGGCCGAGGTCGTACTTGTGACCCATCACGCGGTGCGCGAAGACGCGCAGCTCCTTTATGGCTTTGCAGCGGAGCGAGATCGCGAGCTATTTCGCCATTTGATCAAGGTAAGCGGTGTGGGGCCGAAGTTAGGACTGGCGATTCTTTCCGGTATGGACGGCGACAGCTTCGCACAGGTGGTCCAGGCAGGTGACGTGTCTTCCCTGGTCGCACTACCTGGCGTCGGAAAGAAAACCGCTGAGCGTCTAGTGATTGAAATGCGTGACCGGCTAAAGGACTGGAGTAGTTCGGCTTCTGGCGAAAGCCCTCGCAACGAAGTTCCTAAAAGTTCGGATCATCTGGCCGATGCAGAGGGCGCGTTGATTGCTCTTGGCTACAAGCCGACGGAGGCGGCTCGCCTGGTTGCAGCCGTTGCCGATGACACGATCCTAGATAGCGAAGAACTTATACGTCTAGCACTGCGCTCTACTGTGCGCGATGCTTAGTCTAGCGATGAGCTTTTCGCGCATCACTCTTTGGCCCCTTCAATGCATAAATAGCGGAACCCAATGATCGAAGAAGATCGATTTACTGATCCATCCTCGGGCGGGCGAGGCGAAGATGCGCATGACCGAGCGGTGCGCCCTAAGCGATTGGCTGACTACATCGGTCAAAGCGCGGTTAAAGAGCAGATGGAGATTTTTCTTGCTGCCGCAAAAGGCCGCGGAGAACCTCTCGACCATTCGCTCATATTCGGGCCTCCAGGCCTTGGGAAAACGACGCTGGCGAGCATCATCGCTAATGAAATGGGCGTTTCTCTAAAAACCACTTCTGGGCCTGTATTGGATAAGGCCGCTGACATCGCTGCGCTCATGACCAATTTGGAGCCTGGCGATGTACTGTTCATTGATGAAATTCACCGCCTGAGCCCCTATGTGGAAGAGGTCCTTTACCCTGCTATGGAGGACTTTCAGCTCGATATTATGATCGGAGAAGGGCCCGCCGCGCGTTCTATCAAGGTGGATTTGCCGCCTTTTACGCTAGTCGGAGCGACGACCCGAGCAGGCTTGCTGACTTCGCCACTGCGTGATCGTTTTGGGATCGTTCAGCGCCTTGAGTTTTACAACATAGAGGAACTCGCAAGCATCGTGGCCCGTGCCGCGGCGATCTTCTCGATCACCATGGACGATGAAGGCGCGCACGAAATCGCACGTCGCTCCCGTGGCACACCTCGAATTGCCAACCGTCTGTTGCGCCGTGTGCGCGACTTTGCAGAGGTAAAAGGGGACGGTTCTGTAGATGCGTCGATCGCGGATCGAGCGCTTGACCTACTAAAGGTCGATAGCAGAGGTTTTGATCACTTGGACCGTCGGCTCCTTCTCACCATGATTGAGAAGTTTGATGGTGGCCCGGTGGGTGTGGAGAGTCTCGCTGCGGCTCTTTCGGAAGAACGCGGCACCATTGAGGACGTTTTAGAGCCGTTTTTGATTCAACAAGGCTACGTATTGCGCACGCCGCGGGGGCGAATGGTTACCCGCCTCGCCTACGAGCACTTTGGGCAGCTAATGCCCAAGGACGTCGCCGAGCAACTGGCAAATTCGGAATCCGCTAACAAGCAGGCTGGGGGCGCGTCGTCCCAGGGCTCCGCGCAAAGCAACCTTCCTCTTAATGGAAAAGATTCGCCTTGATAAGCAAGACGGCAGCGACGGTCGGCTAGAAGCGAGAGCGATTGAGTGGACAACAACTCGGTGGAATTTTCCCTGCCAATTCGCGTCTATATTGAAGACACCGACGCCGGTGGAATTGTCTATTACGTGAACTATCTCAAGTACCTTGAGCGAGCCCGCACCGAATTTATGCGCTCTCACGGTTGGGACAAGGATTCGATCTTCAATCAGGGACTGATGTTCGTCGTCCATGACTTGAGCATGCGCTATTTAGCCCCAGCGCGACTCGACGATTGGATTTACGCTAGCGCAAGAGTGCGCAAGGTTGGCGGAGCGACGATGGTGCTTGAGCAGCGCGTCTATCGCGGCTCCCATGAATCGAATGGGGAGGATTTCCCCCACGGCGCAACGCCAAGGAGCGATCGGGGAGAACTGCTTGCGGATGGCCAAGTGACAATTGCGGCGGTAAATCCAGAGACCCTGGCACCCCGTCGCATGCCCAAGGAAATGCTTGTTACACTGCGCGGCTTATTATCTATCACGTCCTAGACCCAAGTTTTCTTACCAAGCACTCTGATTAGTATCGCTCGACCGGCAAACGAGGCAAAACTAAATTGGACGACCAACTGAGTCTCATCGAACTCGTCTCAAACGCAGGGCCGACAGTGCAGCTTGTGATGGCACTGCTGCTGCTAGCGTCCATCACCTCCTGGTTTATGATCGTGCAGCGTTTGCTTTATTTTCGAAGCGCAGGCGCCGAAATGTTGGATTTTGAGGAACACTTTTGGTCCGGTATCGATTTGGCCGAGCTCTACCGAGAGGGTAATGGTCGGGCGGCAGATGGCCAGCCTATTATCGGTATGGAGGGAGTATTTCGGGCCGGTTTTAAGGAATTTTCGAAGCTGGCCAACCAAGCGGATATTCAAGCAGAAGCTATGCTAGAAGGGGCACGCCGAGCGATGCGTGTGGCGATGTTGCGCGAAGAAGAGCGTTTAGAAAAACATCTCCCGTTTTTGGCGACGGTAGGGTCTACCAGTCCTTACATTGGCCTGTTCGGCACTGTTTGGGGAATCATGAATTCTTTTCGCGGCTTGGCCAATACGTCCCAAGCTACGCTCGCCACTGTTGCCCCGGGTATCTCCGAGGCCTTGGTAGCTACCGCCATGGGCCTGTTCGCGGCAATCCCCGCCGTCATGGCTTACAACCGCTTTGCTGCACGTGTCGATGTATACGGAAAGCGCTACGATACGTTTGTGGATGAGTTTTCCAGCATCCTTGGTCGCCAGGCATATGCGCTGCGTTCGCGCAGCCGTTAACGGCAGACGCCTGTGATTTTGCCGATTTCCAGGAGTAGCTAATGCGGTCACGAGCGCGTTTTCGGCCTATGGCAGAGATCAACGTCGTACCGTATATCGACGTAATGTTGGTGCTGCTGATCATCTTTATGGTCACCGCGCCGATGTTGATGCAGGGAGTAGAAGTCGAGCTGCCTCAGGCGCAGACGGAGCCGGTTGAGAATCAAGACAGCGAGCCGCTGATCATCTCGATAAACGCTCAAAGTCAGCTGTTTCTAAATCTGGGGGAGAGCGACGATCAGGTGTTGTCTCTAGCCACCGTAAAGCAGCGCGTGGGTTCTGTCATGCGCAATAGTCCAGAGAAGCCTGTGCTGGTGTGGGGTGATAAGAGTGTCGCCTACGGCGAGGTGGTGACGTTGATGGCTGCGCTGCAAGAAGCCGGTGCGAAAAGCGTCGGTCTCGTTACCGAGGACCCGCGGTGACACGGGACTGGTACACCTTTGGGCAGCTCGCGTTCTTGCCCATGCTGGCTACGATGCTCTTCCACGGCTTGGTGCTCGCAATGCTCATCTTCCGTTGGCAGAGTGATCAACAATCGCGAACGATTGAGGCGAGCGTCTTACCTCCGTCTGCAATTAACGCGACATTGATCGACGCCTCATCGCTGAAAGCAAAAAAAGAGCCTGCCAAAAAACGTCCAGCGCCCAAGCGAACTACTCCAGCGAGAGAGAAGCCCAAAGCTGCAGCGAAAACGCCGTTAGTACCCAGCAAGCCAGCGGTAAAAGCGGACCCTAAACCGGTGGAAAAGCAGCCGGAGGTAAAAAGACTCAGCCCTGAGGAGCTCGCCGCCCTCAGCCGGTCCGAAATGGCCGATGCGCTGGCGGCGGAGGAAGCCATGACCGTGGCGGTTACCGCCGAGGAGATGGCAGCCAGCTATGCCGCTTTGATTCGCGATACGGTCTCGGGCTATTGGCGCAGACCACCTAGCGCCCGCAATGGAATGGAGGTACTGCTGTCCATACAGCTCATTCCGACCGGTGAGGTCGTTGCTGTGAACGTTCTGCGCTCCAGTGGTAATGCGGCTTTTGATCGCTCAGCGATAAACGCAGTGGAGCGAGCGTCGAGTTTTCCCGAGCTGCGTAACCTTCCAAACAGGGAGTTCGAGGACACCTTTCGACGCTTTCAATTACTTTTTAGACCAGAGGACCTTCGCTACTAATGACTCGATGGATTTTGCTTTTGACCGCGCTACTGGCGATCAACGCCCAAGCGGAACTAGTGATTGAGGTGATTGATGGCATAGAAGATCCAACGCCAATCGCCATTGTTCCCTTTGCCTGGGATAGCGCCGGCGCTGCCCCGGAGGACATCGCCGACGTTATCCAGAGCGACTTCACAAGGGTCGGTCAGTTTGCCCCGATAGATCGTGCTGACATGTTTGGTTTCCCTTCCCGAGAGGAAGAGATCTTCTATCGAGATTGGCGCGCTCTCTCGACGGAGTACGTAATGATCGGTCGCGCTTCCAGCGAGGATGACCAGCTCAGTATTCGCTTCGAGCTCTATGATGTGCTGTCGCAAAAGCGCATTGAAGAAGGGCTAGTCACAGGCTCTCTTAGTGAAGCTCGCATGCTGGCGCATCGGGTGGCTGATCTTGCCTACGAACAAATCACCAGTATCCCCGGCGCCTTCGCCACCCGTTTGTTGTACGTGTCGGTCACCCGCAATCCCACCGGTAAAGACTACTATCGACTCACGCTTGCCGATTCGGATGGTGCACGACCCATCGTGCTCCTTGAATCCCGTGAACCGATCATGTCGCCGACCTGGGCACCGGACGGCGCGCAAGTTGCGTACGTTTCCTTTGAAAATGGTCGCCCGGCGATTTTTCGACAGGTTCTTGCTACCGGAGAACGGGAACAGCTCACAAATTTTCGAGGTTTGAACAGTTCGCCGGCCTGGTCTCCCGATGGCAATACGCTGGCGATGGTTCTGTCGAAGGACGGCAGCCCAGATGTCTATCTGATGGATATGTCGAGCAGGCGTTTGACCCGGGTCACACGCCACTATGCGATCGATACGGAACCGAGTTGGATGCCCGACGGGCGCTCGTTCCTATTTACTTCGGACCGCGGTGGGCGCCCGCAGATCTATCGTTACGATCTGCGCAGCGGATTGACCGAGCGGGTGACCTATGAAGGTACCTATAACGCTCGCGCCCGTGTTGCCCAAGACGGTCGGAATGTGGTGCTTGTACACCAGCGAGATGGCCAGTTCCAAATTGCCGTTCACGACCTCACGACCCAGCGCTTGTACGTGTTGACCGACACTGATTTGGACGAAAGCCCGAGTATCGCACCAAATGGTTCCGTGGTATTGTACGCCACGAAATTCGGCGATCGCGGCATATTGTCTGCGGTTTCCGTGGATGGAGGCGTTAAGTTTCGGTTGCCAGCTCGCAGCGGAGACGTACGCGAACCAGCCTGGTCGCCTTATATCGAACCCTGAATTGAATCTGTAACAGACCTAAACTGAATAAATAAAGCCCAAGGCTACAGGCTGGGACCGCTGGCTAGCGCCAGACCCGACGGCTTACGCTGGGACCAACGACCCAAAATGATCTGCAACGATCGGCAAGGAAATAGATCATGACGAAACTTCCTTCAACATCTCTGGTTGGAAAAGTCCTTACTTTGTTGTTTGCAGCGGTATTTCTCGCTGCCTGTTCGAGCACAGACACCACCACTGGCGGAACTGATCCAGACGCTGATGCTGCCGCAAAGCAGGCGCAGCTAGAAGCGGAAGAACGAGCTCGCGCGGAAGCCACAGCTGCGGAACTCCGCCAGCTTGAGAGCGCTGCGCGTTCCGTCGGCACAGTTTTCTATTTTGACTTCGACAGCTCAACATTGACGACAGATGCGCAAGCGGCTTTAGATGCCCATATCGCGTTACTCAAGACCAACAACAGCAACGTTCGGCTTGAAGGACATACCGATGAGCGCGGCACTCGCGATTACAACCTCGCCTTGGGTGAACGTCGCGCCAACTCCGTCCGCGATTACATGGTCGTTAATGGCATTGCTAGCTATCGCATCGAGACCGTTAGCTTTGGTGAAGAACAGCCTGAGGCCTATGGCAGCGGTGAGAGCAATTGGTCAAGGAATCGTCGCGTAGAACTCAAGTAGAGACTCTTTTCCACGAGCGACCGGTACAAGTTTCGTGATCGGGCTGACCCTTGGGTCAGCCCGTTTTCGTTTTAGCGGCACGTAGGCACTCTTAGAGCGGCACAGGGGCAAGTCGTGTGCATCGGATAAGCTGAAAAAGCGGCGCAGAATCGACCTACGGTTATAGCTATTTGGGTGTAGAGCCGGTTTACAGTACAAACACAGCACAACAACTGCACAACAGTGGGAGCATTTTGAAGTGAAGGTACGTTTTTCCTTCAACAGTCG
>JBCBZV010000097.1:0-15268 GCA_039815155.1 Pseudomonadota bacterium | reverse complement strand
GCCAGGCGGGATCGAACCGCCGACCTCAACACTGCCAGTGTTGCGCTCTCCCAGCTGAGCTATGGCCCCATCGAAGGAGGCGCGATTCTATGCGATGGTTCTTGGCTAGACAAGCCGCAACGGTGTAGTGGTAGTGACATTTCTCTTGCAGCCAAGCCTTAAAAAAGAAACCATGCGTTTGTGAGTCATTTTCGCCCTCCCGTTGCCGCCGCGATCGTCATTGCCAATATGATTGGCACCGGTGTATTCACCAGCCTGGGATTTCAGCTGGTCGAAATCCAGTCGGCGCCAGTTCTGCTGGCACTGTGGGCCGTTGGGGGTTTAGCGGCGCTTTGCGGCGCTTTGTCTTATGCCGAGCTGGGCGCTGCGCTACCCCGATCCGGGGGTGAGTACAACTTTCTTACGGAGATCTATCATCCTAGCGCTGGCTTCATTTCCGGATGGGTATCCGCAACGGTCGGGTTCGCTGCTCCTACGGCACTCGCAGCCATGACCTTTGGCAGCTATCTGTCAGCCGTCTTCCCCCAGCTCTCAGCGATGTGGCTAGCAACGGGGCTCATCGTGGTGCTTGCGTTTGCGCACAGTCGAAATCACGAAAGTTCAGGAGGCACGCAAACGCTATTCACGATTCTGAAGATACTGCTGATCATTGGCTTCGCAGTGCTAGCTCTTGTGCTTAACGATTCAGCTCCAGACGTGCGCTTTACACCGCAGACAGGCGACAGCGCGCTGGTCTTTTCTGGTGCGTTCGCCGTGTCTCTGATTTATGTGAACTACGCTTACTCTGGCTGGAATGCCGCGACCTATATCAGCGGAGAATTAGAAAACCCCCAGCGATCATTGCCCTGGGTGCTTATTGCGAGTACCTCATTGGTATGCCTGTCCTATTTATTGCTTAACTTTGTATTTCTAGCCGTGGCGCCAATGGATGCCATGGTCGGAAAAGTAGAAGTCGGTTACGTGGCGGCCAGCTACGCATTTGGAGAGATCGGGGCTACGGTAATGGGCGTACTGTTGTCTCTACTCCTTATCTCGACGGTAAGCGCGATGATTCTCGCCGGCCCAAGGGTGCTCCATCGGATTGGCGAGGACTTCCCCCTATTCCGGGCACTCGGACGGGTCAATAATGACGGCATACCGTCGTCGGCAATTCTCGTTCAAGCGATCGTGGCGCTGGCTTTCTTATGGTCTGCATCCTTCGATCGGATTCTTATTTTTTCCGGCGCAACAATGGCGCTAAATACATTATTTACCGTGCTCGGCGTGTTTTTCTTGCGTCGTCAGCAACCGCACCTGGAACGCCCCTTTAAAACCTGGCTCTACCCCCTGCCGCCGATCATTTTTCTGGTGATTACCGGTTGGACGTTGCTGTACATCGTTTTGCAACGGCCGATAGAGGCTATGATCACGGCAATCGTGGTGATCTCCGGAGCCATGTTTTACTGGATATCCCAACGCGCCAGTGATCGCATTCGGTCGGATACGGACAACGCCCTAGACCGCGCGTAAAAGGCTCTCGCAGAGGATTCTCTTTCATGGCACGAGCGTTTTTAATTTTCGTCGGACTGGTCTTTGCTGGCTATGGCGTTGCCTGTGCCATCGACCCTAGCTTGGCAGCGCGCCTTGCCGGACTTGCCACGGAAAACGGGGATGGTTTCGCCGAACTGGGAGCGATGTACGGCGGCCTGCAAAGCGGCATCGGCGTTTTTTGCATCATTGCTGGATTGAGTGATCGGCACCGCGACAGCGGACTGCTTTTGCTGTTGTTAGGGATCGGCGCACTCGCAGTTTTACGTGGTGCGAGTACGTTGCGAACGGAAGACCTAGTGAGCAGCTACACTTGGGGCGCGCTGGCATTCGAATCCTTCGTCACCGGTACCGCGGCCGCGCTACTGCTGCGATCGAATCAGGGGCCGGTTGCCTAGCTTCACGGCTTCAAGACTCGATCAATCGGGTCGGTCGATGAACTGCCAGGGGCCTTAAACGGGCCATTAGCGGCGTCTACAGCGCTAGGGCTGCGTACTCTTTCTCCAAGCGTTTACCGGCTTTTTTCGAAACCCCACCTAAAACTCCGATCGCCGTTCGAATCCTGGCACGAGACATATCAGGGCCCAACAGGGTCATTGCGTCGATAACAGAAAAAGAAGCACGGCTTCCGGAAATAGCAATGAACAACGGAGCTAAGAGGTCTTTAACCTTCATTTCCATCGCATCCGCCAGGGCCTTGAGCGAATCCCACACTGCCTCGCGCTCCCAACTGCGGATTGCTTCCAGAGACCAGAGCGCAAACTGCATCTGCTTCACCAGTGTCTCCTGATCGTGATTGAGAGATTCGAATGCGGACCCCTCTAGGGCAAGTTCACCGGAGACAAGGAATGCCGCCTGCGGCGCGAAATCGCTGAGCACATCCATTCGGGGCTGGAGATGGGGCAGCACCGCCTCCAGCTTGCTTTGGTTGAAGGCCCAACTTTTCAAGCGTTCGCCGAGGGCTTCCACGGAGAAGTCTTCACGAATCCAAGCACCGTTCAACCAGCGCAGCTTTTCGATGTCGAAGATCGGCCCGCCGAGCGAGACCCTGCCCAGATCAAAGGCTTCAACCATTTCCGCAAGACTGAACTTTTCCCTTTCGTCGGGCATAGACCAGCCCATGCGTCCGAGGTAATTGAGCAAGGCCTCTGGTAGAAATCCCATGCGTTCGTAATAGGAAATGCTGGTTGGATTTTTGCGTTTGCTTAACTTTGATTGGTCTGGATTACGCAACAGCGGTAAGTGGCAGAGCACGGGCATGTCCCAAGCAAAGTATTCATAGAGAAGCTTGTGTTTGGGTGCGGAATTTATCCACTCCTCTCCACGAATCACATGAGTGATTCCCATGAGGTGATCATCCACCACATTTGCAAGATGATAGGTGGGCATGCCGTCGGACTTGAGCAGAATCTGCGCATCCACCATGCCCCAATCGAGTTCAATCGTGCCTCGCAGAAGGTCCTCAACGGCGCAGACGCCCTCTTCTTCTGGAACGTACATCCGTACCACGCTGGGTTCACCAGCCGCCTCACGCGCGGCGGCTTCTTCCGGCGGTAAGGCTAAATCAGAGGGCTTTAGTGCGGTGCTAAGGCCCTGCTCTCTGCGCTCGAGGCGCAGAGCTTTCAGCTCCTCCGGACGTCGATAGCAACGAAACGCCTTGCCAGCGGCAAGCAGCTGGTCCGCATGTTTTTGGTAAATGTCTCCTCGCTCGCTCTGACGATAGGGGCCGTGCCCTCCTGCTACGTCAGGGCCTTCATCCCACGAAAGACCTAACCACTTTAAGGAATCGAGAATGGAGCGTTCCGACGAAGCGGTAGAGCGGGCCGCGTCTGTGTCTTCAATCCGCAACACAAATTGCCCGCCGTGGGCGCGAGCAAAACAGTAGTTAAACAGGGCAATATAGGCCGTACCTACATGTGGGTCTCCAGTTGGAGACGGGGCAACACGCGTTCTTACGCTCATGCAGTCGCTCTCTTTGTGCTCCTACTCACGAAGCCGTAAGCAGCGGTTTCAAAAGGGGCGCGATTATAGAGGCAGCGGAGCGCAAACTCACCTGCTTTTACTGGGCAGCACCTCCCATTCGGGTGCCTCAAACTCGCCGATAAACTCAATCCTGACGTGGGGTGTCTGCGTCGCAATGATCTCGGCGATCTCCGTCGGCGCGTTCGCCTCCATCGCATCACGATCGGACTTGCTATCCCAGCTTGCGATGGCAAGCAACGTCGCCGGATCGCCTATTTTTCGGTGCAGTCGTGTCCCCCTCGCACCCGGAGCGGCCTGTATATATTCACTGACGCGAATCCAGGCCTCCGCGTACTGCTCCGGGCGATAGTTGGGATCAGTTATGTGGACGGAAAACATGTAAAACACAGACACACTTCTCCTATTGCTGCGATCGACTGCAGAAGCCCATAGGACCGAAGTCAATCAACGGACTCAACGAGAATCCTTGAAAACCGCACGAGCCAAGTTCTAAAAGCTGCGTGGAACGCTCGGTAGATTTACAATAGCGCCATGACCCAAAACGCTGCAAATGGCGAACCAAGCCCAAGACTGAATGAGCAAGCTAATCGCCACAGTCCCTGGCGATTTTGCACCGCACCCATGATGGATTGGTCCGATCGGCACTGCCGCTTCTTCTGGCGACAGCTCAGTCAGCATGCGCGCTTGTACAGCGAAATGGTGACCACCGGCGCCCTGCTCTACGGTGATCAGGAGCGCCATCTCGCTTTCGATAAACGGGAGCTTCCGGTGGCGCTACAATTGGGTGGCTCCGACCCAGCAGAGCTTGCACAGTGCGCCCGTTTAGCCCAGGACCGGGGTTATAGCGAGGTTAACTTAAACTGTGGCTGCCCTTCAGACCGGGTTCAAAATGGTGCTTTTGGGGCGTGCCTGATGCTCCAGCCCGAGCGGGTTCGAGACAGTCTGGCGGCGATGCTGGATGCCTGCACCATTCCGATAACGCTGAAACATAGACTGGGCGTGGATTCGATGGAAAGCTACGATGAGTTCAGAGACTTCGTCGCCATCAGCAGCGAATCCGGGTGCGGAGTGTTCATCATACATGCGCGTAAAGCCTGGTTGAGCGGACTGTCTCCAAAAGAGAATCGGGACGTGCCGCCGTTGAAATACGACTGGGTGTACCGGCTAAAGCGAGAATTCAAAGAGTTGACGATCGTGCTCAACGGAGGCATCGAGAACTTGGCTGATTGCGAACAACACCTTCTACATGTCGATGGCGTAATGTTAGGTCGCGGTGCCTATCATGATCCTTGGCTTTTATCGGAGGTCGATAGCCGTTTCTTCTCAACCGGTTCGGTGCACGAATCTCGCGAGCAAGTCATTGAAGCCATGGCCGAGTATGTCGAAGGAGCACTGAGGAGTGGCTCGCGCCTGAATCACATCACTCGACACATGCTGGGCTTGTACCAACGCGTTCCCGGAGCCCGACGTTTTCGTAGGCACTTGAGTGAGAACGCGCATCGGCCAGAAGCTACCGTGGATACGCTACGAGCGGCCGTAAGCGAAATCGCGTCGCAGGCAGCCTGAAACTGGCCGCACACTAAATTTGACTCTTCAAACTAATGCCAACGATTAATGATCGCGAATGGAACCTAGTGAGCCCATGACAAACAAGCTGGAACAACTCAAAACGATGACCGATGTCGTCGCTGACACGGGCGATATAGAGGCGATTCGCCGCTTTGCTCCAATGGATGCGACGACCAACCCGTCTCTGCTGCTCAAGGCCGCGTCGCTGGATCAGTATCAAAGCCTCCTTGCGGCCGCCAAAGATCGTGCCCGTACCGAGGGCGGTAGCGATGCGGAACAACTGAGCGCGAGTTGCGACTACTTCGCGGTCGCCGTGGGTAAGGAGATACTGTCGATTATTCCCGGCAGGGTTTCCACAGAAGTCGACGCACGCCTTTCCTTTGACGGTGCAGCCACACGCGCAAAAGCCCGTCGCTTAATTGGACTTTACGAAGCACAGGGCGTTACTAGAGATCGCATACTGATCAAAGTGGCGTCAACTTGGGAGGGCATTCAGGCAGCAGCCGATCTCGAAAAGGAAGGAATCCAGTGCAACCTGACGCTGCTGTTCGGTTTTGCGCAAGCACAAGCCTGCGCGGATGCGGGTGTGTTCTTAATCTCGCCCTTTGTCGGCCGGATCTTGGACTGGCACAAAGCCCAGGGCATGGAAGTAGCTACCGCCGAAGACGATCCCGGTGTCCACTCGGTACGGCGCATCTACAATTACTACAAGACCCACGCCTACTCGACCGTGGTTATGGGAGCGAGCTTCCGCAATACCGGTGAAGTCGAAGCGCTTGCCGGGTGCGATCGACTCACCATAAGCCCTGCCCTACTTGAGCAACTTGAGGGCGATACCGGTGAACTTGAGCAAAAACTTTCTGCGCAGCTGACCCCCAGCGACGATCAAAAAGCCGAGCTAAGCGAAGCGGAATTTCGCCTCTCCACTAACCACGACGCAATGGCTACAGAAAAGCTAGCAGAGGGCATCAGAAACTTTATTGCGGATCAGGTCCGTCTTGAGGAGGTCGTAAAAGACCTATGATTGGAGCCCTAAAAAAGCTGTTCAGTGAAGAAAGCTCAGAGCAAGAGCGCAGCACCGAAGAGACTAAACGGCTGGCTGCGGCCGCCCTGCTGATAGAAGTCGCGCGCGCCGACTTTCAACAAGATGCCGCAGAGGAAGCATCGATGGCCGCGCTGTTAGCCGACACGCTTCACTTAAGCGATAGGCAAGTTTCGGAGCTTATGAGCGAGGCTAGCGAAGCAGTGGATCAGGCGACTTCGTTGTACGAGTTTACCCGTGCAGTTAACGATTACTACGAGCGCGAAGATAAGATCGAGTTAATGAACTCACTTTGGCAAGTCGCCTACGCTGACAATGCGATAGATAAATACGAAGAACACATCATCAGGCGTATCGCCGACCTGATCTATGTATCCCATGAGGACTTTATTCGCTGCAAATTGAAGGTTCGTGACGCAATAGAACGCTAGCCGGAGCTTCGCGAGCAGCGGGTTAATCGAAGTGGGAGAGCGTGTCGACCAATTCGCTAAAGCGGGAACGATTAGCGTCCGACACATCCATGAGCACATTGTGTGCCTCTAGCACTCGTTCGCGAATAGCACTCTCTGTACCTGGCACCATCGGGATGTGTTCACTGCACTTCGTCGCGCAGCAGGTGGATTCGAAAATTTCAAACAGCCTGTCCAGGCCCATACTACTGAGCAGCCGGTTAATTCCCGCATCACAGGAGTAAATAGCGGGCCGGAAACCGAAGCGTTTATCTACAGCCAAGGCTAGCTTTGCGAGCTGGCCAAGTGTCGTGCTGTCGATTCCTTCCGCATCGCAAAGATCTACCCAGACGGACCGGAAGTCCGGATCCTCAAGCATGCCTTCAACGTAGTCCTCGATAGACGCGCAGAGCGTAAGGCGTACGTCTCCGACTAAACGGATGACGTAGGCGCCGTTTTCCTTGGCTGCTAATACACGACCTTCACTCATCACTTGCTCGCTTACTAACGAAGAGGGCTGCGATATCGTCGGGCGCAGTCGCGGCTCCGTCCAAGCCCAACTGCGCTACCAGGTCGTCCGGTGTATCGGTAGTTTGTGCGAACACCTCCAGAAAGAAGGCTTCCTTATCGACGAGGTTCTTTCTTGGCAAAACCTCAAAAATCCCATCGGAAAACAACGCCAGCATAAACGCATCGGGCAGCGCCATCTTCTGACTGGTGTAGCGAGCATCCTCCAACATACCGACCGCGTTGCCATCGCCGGCGAGGTAGCGTGCTCCGGCCTGCGACACCAGAACCGGAAGGGGCAAATGGCCGGCCACGCTGTACTCCAGTGAGTTCGTAGCTGAGTTCAGTACGCCGACAACCATGGTGGCGTACTTGCCCACATCGAGCTCAAGAAGCTCTTGGTTGGCAAGATCGAGCATCCGTATAGGGTTTAGTATCGTCGCGTCATTGCGGCGCAAGTAATCGGAGCGTTTTCGCGCAAAAAGGTTCTTCAAAAGCACCGTGGCAAACGCCGACGAACTGCCGTGACCGGATACATCAGCCATAAAAAAGACGATGAAATGATCGTCAACGGTGAAGTAATCGGTAAAGTCGCCGCTCAGATACAGAGATGGAATCACCGTATGGCTGCACATATAGTCGCCCTTCACCATTGGCGAATTTGGCAACATGCGCATTTGCACCTGACGGCCCGCTTGCTGATCCTGCTCAAGTACACGAACCGTTTTCTTAAGCTGCCGATTGGTCGCCTCTAGCTCCTGGCGAGAGCGCCGCAGTTCACGCCCCATCGAACGCAGCTTCACGCAGCGCTCCATAGACGCGAACAGCGCTTCCGTGTCTTCCACCGGTGTCGCGAAAAAGTCGTTAGCGCCCAAACGAAGAGCCCGCATCATGCTTGTGGACCGAGATTCGTTACTGAACATCATCACGGGAACTTGTACGTTGAGTTCGCGCAGGCTAACACCGTCACGCGCCCATGCCTCGGGAGTTGCATGGACATCGCACAGAACGACGTCCCAATCACTCCCCTCTCCTAAGGAAGAACCGGTGGGATCGACAGTTTCGGCAACAGAGGTGGTAAAGCCAGCGGAAGCCGCCAGATTGGCAAGCTCGGTAGCGCGATCTAGGTCATCATCGATGACCAGTACCTTACCGCTATAGGCCATTCATGGTTGCTGTTCGACTGGGAAGCCAGAACCCTACGCTGGGTCCTGGGAGCAGGCAATAAAGACCTACTGCCTTTGAGGATAATTTCACAATTTTGCTGGGCTTATTTGCTGGGCATAGTCTGCCTTGCAGCCCTTAGAACTCAGATTCTGAGTCCCAGTCATCCTCGAACTCGGCGAAATCATCCACGACTTCGCCATCGTTCACGAAGGCATTTCGCGATTGTAGGTAGGCATCTCGCACGAAAATGTAGCGATCTCCTGAAAGAAGCTGATCCGTTTCAAGCAGCATGGAGCGCAGGTGCACGAACTCCGTCGCCCAAAGTGCGTAGCGAATTGTTTCGTCCTCAACATAGGGCGTTACTGAGAAGGCAAAGGTATCTACCAGCGTGCCCGCACCGCTGCGGATGGTGCTTGGGCCAAACAGTGGCAGCATTAGATAGGGGCCTTCCGGAAGCCCCCACGTCGCCAGCGTTTGCCCAAAATCCGTCCGACGCCGCTCCACCCCGAGAGGCGTCGCAACATCGAAAATGCCGCCGATGCCCAAAGTGCTATTGATCAGCACCCGCCCCGTATTTCGAAAGGCGCCACTCCAATGCCATTGGAGCATCGAGTTAAACGCGCTGGTCACGTCATAGAGATTGCCAAAAAAGTTGTTCACGCCCTGCTTCGCCGGGTTGGGAACCAGCACATCGTAAGTTTTTGCCAGAGGCCGGAGCGCAAATCGATCAAGGCCATTATTGAAGGCGAATACGCCTCTATTGATCGACTCGAAGGGATCGCGGGCGTCATAGGGATCGCCGATGACCACGGAGTCAACAGCAGCGGTTTGGCTCGCAGCTCCGCCATCTTGGGCCGTGGCAAGCTGCGGGTAGGCAAAAATCGATAGAAGAACCGTTAGAAAGACCGCAAGTCTGCTTACACGGCGAGTCGATGACGTCGCTGTCAGGGCCGCTGAGGCTGAAGTGACCCGCCTAGAGTAAGAAACACTTGGTCTGAAGGTAGGCACCAACGCTCGCTGGGTAGTGGCTAAGATCCCCATCATCCGTTTTACCCTCCTTGCCTTCCTTGGTAGTCGTGAGCTCACAGTGTAAGCCCTGCGCGATCATTAAGGCTGTTATTCCAACCCATCACCGGTATTTGCCATGATCTCTTGGAGTAGACGTGCAAAACCGGCACTTAGTTCCATAAAAGGTCGTTCTTGAGCGTTAAAAACTCGATCTCACAACGTCGACGCTGGACCTGCTCATGACTAGGGTTTATCCGACCACCAGCGGAGGATCGGACGGATTATGCCTCCGGGACTTGCCCACGCGTTTCTTTATACCAGGACTCCACGACGTGCCAGTGATTTTTGAGCCGCTTCTCGGAAACGGGTCTTGAAGTGCCTAGATGTTGTGAAAACAGCGAAACACGAAATTCGCGGAGCATAATCTCATACTCACGCGCTGAGGTAGAGACAAGGCCCAATAGAGGTACTTTTCGCTGCAGATCGGCAAGTGGCTCATGGAGAGCGCTGAGTCGTGCTTGGCACTCTTGGTCCCTTCGAAAATTGCCCGCGAGTCGCTCCGCACGGATCTCCGCCGCCTTGGCGTAGCGCGGATAGTGACGAAGTTCGTCGGCAGAGCTTGCGGCGAGCTCTGCGGTCGCCAAAAGCCGGCCTCTTTCTTCCTGTAAATCTGCGATTGCCACGGCGTAAGCACGATCACCAGAACGAGCGACGCTCGAATCCCAATGCGTTAAACCCTGCAGGAGATAGCGTTCAAACTCGTTCGCGATTGAGACCGCAGCGCGAGACACACTTGCCGAATAAGTCTCAAACGCTTTTTGCGCACGACAGCGGGAACTTCCCGGACCGGCCGCCTCCAATGCGATTGCCATCAAAAGCCCACTGATGAGTTCTTCTCGATCCAAGCCTAGACGGGCCATCTGCAGCATTACCGTGTTGCCCTTCAGCAGTCGCTTGCGCAGGTCACGAAACAGCGGTTTGCTCTGCAACATCAATAAGCGGGCAACACCGCTCCGATGGGCTATGTGTGCTTGAGCGGGATAGTCGAATAAACCTATTTCGACGGCATCTTGCTGATCAACGAGCGCTGGATAAGCGCGAAGTGCAGTTCCAGCTCTGCGCGTGTCGTAGGTGTTTGCTAGATCACCGAAGTCCCAACGCTGTAAACCACTGCGTGCGGGTGAGTCTCCCGCACCGCTACGCAAACTCGCACGGGTCTTCTCAGCAAAGCGCTCTATGAGCGCATCGATGTCTCGGCCCTCAGCCAGTAAGCGTCCCTGGTCGTCGAGAATTTGCAGATTCATTTGATAGTAGTCGTCCAGCGTTACCCCCTCAAAATCGCGAGCGGTTAAACGCACGGAGCCCAGCTCTGAAAATACCCGAGCCAGCGCTCCAGAGAGTGAGGTGTTGTCTGGTGTTAGCTGAATCAGCGCCCGGTCCACCCAATCGGGAACCGGTACAAGCTGGCGGCGCACGGCTTTCGGCAGACCCTTGACCATGGCGATACATTTCTCACGCAGCAGCCCAGGAACTAGCCACTCCAAACGTTGCCGTGGGAGTCGATTGAGCAGAGCAATCGGAGTACGGATGGACACGCCGTCCGCGGAGGACTTTGGGCTGAATTCATAACGCAGCCGGTACGAGATACCGTCCCAACGCAATTCGCTGGGAAACTGATCTTCTATATTGCCAGGATCTCGGGTAACAATTTCGTCGCGACGAAATCGCAATTTTGCGTCCAGAGTCGGCTGCTTTTTGAGGGCGTCCTGAAGGCTAATAGCGCTTACTACGTTCTCTGGTAAACGCTGATCGTAAAGTTCGAACATGGCTTGGTCGTCGCGCAGTACGTCACGACGCCGCAAGCGACTCTCTAAGTCTTCAACGGATCGGCAGAGTTTTAAGTTGTGCTTGAGGAACGGTGGAGGCGCGTGCCAGCTGCCGGCGATAAGCCCCTCACGGATCAGAAGCTCGCGGCATAAAACCGGATCTTCCTTAGCGTAATGAATAGCTACGCGATCACTCACGGTGAGGCCAAACAAGGTGCTGCGACGCCAAGCGACTACCCTACCGCTGCGTTTTTCCCAGCGAGGCTCGTAGTAACTGTGCTTTAGCAGTTTCGGATTCGCTGTGAGCAACCAGTCGGGCTGGATTACGGCAGCGGTACGCGCATAGACCTTCTCGGTTTCGACGATCTCACCGGCGACCAACCACTTTGGCGGCTTCTTATAAAGCGCAGACCCAGGAAACAGAACAAGGCCACGATTTCTCGCCGCGCGGTATTCTCTTCGCTCGTCCTGCTGCGCGATATTACTGATGAGTCCGGTCAGGATCGCTCGGTGAATTCGGTCGTAGTGAATGGAGGCGCCGGGAGTCGCCTCGCCCCCCTCAGCATGATTCGTTGTTGCCGTTGCCGCTACTTTTAGACCCTGTTGACGACAGCTGATTACCAACTGACGGTGCACGTCCCGCCATTCACGCATCCGCAACCAAGATAGGAATTCGCGGCGACAGAGCTTTCGGAGCTGGTTTTCGCTCAAGGTTTGTCGCTGCTCTTCGTAGTAGCGCCACAGCAAAATAAGGCTTACGAAATCGGAGCGTGGGTCGCGAAAGCGCGCATGCGACTGGTCTGCCTGGGCTTGCCGATCCGTCGGGCGTTCACGCGGGTCCTGAATCGACAGGGCACTCGCCACAATCAATACTTCCGCGACAACTCCCTCTCTTTCTGCCGCTAGAATCATTCGCGCAAAACCCGGGTCGATCGGAAACGCGGCCATCCGTCGACCCAACTTGCTCAAGTGCTGCTGTGGATTGGTTGCACCGAGTTCCCACAATCGCCGGTAGGCATCCTTGACCAAGCGAGAGTCGGGCCGATCCAGAAACGGAAAGCGCTCTACCTCACCCAAGCGAAGTTGCAGCATGCGCAGCACTACGGCGGCAAGATTGCTGCGCCGAATTTCTGCATCGGTAAACTCAGCGCGCGAGTTGAAGTCATCTTCCGAATAAAGGCGCAGACATACGCCAGGGCCTACGCGGCCGCAGCGGCCCATACGCTGATTTGCGCTTGCCTGCGAAATCGCTTCGATGGGCAATCGCTGAAAGCCGCTGCGAAAAGAATAGCGGCTGATCCGCGCAACGCCCGTATCGACGACGTAACGGATACCCGGCACGGTGACCGAAGTCTCTGCGACATTTGTACTCAGGACAACACGCAGACCGGGAGTTTTGTCATCAGCAAAGACGCGTGCTTGCTCTCTCTGGCTAAGCCGTGCATAGAGCGGCCGAACATTGAGGTTTTTCTCGTGCCGCAGGTTACGAGCCATCTCGCGAATGTCTCGTTCACCGGCGAGAAACACCAGCACATCACCCGGTGAACCAAACTTACCCGCGGCAACATCGCGTACCGCGTTAGCAGCATCCCGAACAAAGTCTCTTTCCGACTCTCCCCCTTCGGCCAGGTAATGCACCTCCACGGGGTAAGAACGCCCGGAAACTTCAAGAACGGGTGCATCATCAAAGAACTTAGAGAATCGATCGACATCGATTGTGGCACTGGTGACGATAAGTTTTAGATCGGAGCGAGTTTTGAGGAGACGGCTCAGATATCCCAATACGAAATCGATATTTAGGCTGCGCTCGTGCGCCTCATCGATGATCAGCACATCGTAGCGCTCAAGGTTCGGATCGCGCCTCAGCTCAGATAGCAAAATACCGTCCGTCATTAGCTTGACCGACGTATTCGTACTTACGTTTTCATGAAAACGCACCTGATAGCCGATTGACTCTCCCAGACTCTGCCCTAACTCAGCGGCGATTCTCTCGGCGACGGTGCGCGCAGCCAGTCTGCGCGGCTGGGTGTGCCCGATTTGCTTCTCTCTGCCGAAGCCGAGTTCCATACAGATCTTTGGGAGTTGGGTGGTTTTTCCAGAACCGGTCTCACCCGCAATAATGACCACCTGATTACCCGCGATCAGCTTCGCGATATCCTCCCGTCGCTGTACGACCGGAAGATCACCAGGGTAATTGAACTCTGAAACGAGCGATTTCACTGGCGTAGACTGACTGTCCTTCGGTGAAGACGCATTCTCCAGTTTCGAGCTCTGCGCCTGCGCACTCCTGCTCTCGTCCGTTTTTGATGACTCGTTTGTTCTATTCACGCGGCGTCACTCAACAGCTAGCGCTTTCCTTTGCTTCCTAGGCAGCTAGGGCCTTACTTCTCTTCTTGGCCCCGGTTCGAATTTGTGTTTTCAGACCAGCGCCAGGCCCAGCGCTCGCTGGCTTCACCGCGGGTTACAATCACGCCGTAGGCCTGCACATTTATCTAAACACCGGATCGGACTCGCAAACAGGCAGAAAAACCCAGAGGCTTATCAATGTATAGCTACGAAGACTTAGATGTAGGCCAACAGCAAGAGCTTAACAAAACGCTGAGCGAGGCCGACATTGATGCATTCGCGCACGCGAGCGGCGACCGCAACCCGATTCACCTTGACCGGGAGTACGCGCAGGCTCAGGGATTTAAAGATCGAATCGCTCATGGGATGCTGCTTGCAAGCTGGATTTCCGCGATGCTCGCCGAACGCTTGCCCGGTCCGGGAACCGTTTATCTCAGGCAGGGCCTCGAATTTCGGCGACCGGCTTTACCTGGCGACTCCCTTAAGATCAGCCTGACGATAGCGGAAAAGCGGCGACGGGGACGAGTTCTTATCGACTGTCTAATAAGCAATCAGGATGGAGAAGAGATCGTTCGTGGTGAAGCCGAGGTGATCGCACCCGCTGGCTGAAGCTGAACGTTTTGCGGAGCTGTCTCGCCTAAACGTCACCTTGCTGCGTCGCCTTTAGGCTCAGGTATTACGACGCTAGCAGCAGAATTGCTGGCAATGCCCTCCGTAGATTTCCTCTGTTGCAGCACTCTTTTGCCCTGAACACTTTCTCTCTAAACACTTTCTCGCTAAACACTTTCTCGCTAAACATTCTCTCCCTGAACATTTTCTTCCTCTGCGCCGCTTACGCCCGCCACCGCGCCTTCACTGGCGGCTATGTGCTCTTCAAACTGACGGAAATCGAAGTAAGCTAAGCGAAGGAGAATGCTCGGATGGCCCTGCCGCGAGTCCGCTCCCAGCAGCAAAACGCTCGGGATATCGTCTTCGGCGGTGACTGCGGTAAAGCCAAAGAGTATGGAACCAGGATTGTTCTCATTCTGGAACGTGCGAAACGGCGTTTCTTCTCGCAGTGAGTCAGCCACCTGGGCGATGAGTAAAGTCAAGCCAGTGCGAAAACTCGTGAATCGCAGCTTACCCTTGTACTCCCGATGGTCGAGCACCAAATCGATGCGTACCTGCGATTTATCCTCCATCTCCAACCGAGTAAGGGGCACCGTTTTGCCTTCTTCTATCTCACGGTAGATTCGCTTCGCATCGGTACGGTTGTTTTCTAAGAAAGCTTTATTCAGCAGGTTGATCGCGACCGTCAGAAACTTGTCTGTCGGCAGGCTCATTGTTTGTGTCTTTTGCTGCATGCTTAGGCGATATTCTCTAAGTAGAAAGGACGAAGTCTAACGGTAAGCCAGAGAGCTCGCTAGCGTTCAGGCGGGCCAGCGCCTCATAATGACGGCCCGCAAATACCAAGTACCATTCCGTGCTGAAATCACAGGGGCCTTTTTCAGCCTTACCAGAGCCATCTATCGAGTGGCAGGGGTCACTGCCCTATGCGCGTGATTTCGATGACTGTTACTTTTCGCGGGCAGGGGGTCTGCAAGAGACGCAACACGTCTTTCTTGACGGAAGCGAGTTCGAAAAACGTCTGGCGCGCCATCAAGGCCCCGTGTTCAGTATGGGTGAACTGGGCTTTGGGACCGGGCTCAATTTTCTCGCGACTTGGTCGAGTTTTACCCAGGCAAAAAGACTAAGTGGCACGCGCCTGCACTACTGGTCCGTAGAGAAGTACCCGCTTACTAAGGATCAGCTGCTCCGTGCTCTGCAACCCTACGCTTCACTTCGTCCATTCTTGACCGAACTGG
>JBCBZV010000175.1:0-6791 GCA_039815155.1 Pseudomonadota bacterium | reverse complement strand
TCCAAAGAAAACGCCTGCTCGACTACCAGTTCTACTCCGAGCTCCCGAGCGAATTCCGCAGCTAGCTCGTAGTCAAAGCCGCGCGGTCCGTCCTTTGCGAGATAATAAGTGGTCGGGCCGTTGCGTGTGATTAAGCGCAGTTCCCCTTTTTGCACGATCGCACTAGTGCTGGTTCGATCGCTGCACGCTGTGGTGATCAGGACCATCGCCAACACTAATCCGACCTCAAGTCGGCGAAGGGCCGATGTGGGGAGCGTAAGTGAGAGGTATGCGATCATGGTCGGAAGTGTATCGCCTCGTGCGGTCTTAAACTTGCCAACTCCTACCGTGGTCTTTTTAACGTTTAGTGGGTGAGTTTTTGGTCAAATCTCTGCTCAGCGCTTAACGGCTTAGACGCGCTCAAGTACAATCCGCGCCTTCCTCGCTGGTCAGCAACAGGTTCGCGAATCGGTGCAGCAAAACGGTCTTTCTAAACCATCCCTAATGTTGATCCCCGGCCCGCCGGCGCTGTCTGAGTCACGCTTGCTTTCCCTCGCGGAGCGTATTGCGCACAGCGGCATCAAGGTCCAACCGTTGCGCTCCGGTTATCTGCATATTGTAGGCTTGGCGCAGAGCGACAAAACGCCAGAAGCGTCAACGGCAGAAGCCCCTGCTGAAGACGATGCGAGAAAGAAGCTGCAGGCACTGCTGGCGCAGTCCGGCATGGCTAGTTTCGCTGAACCGAATGAACTAAGCGGTTCCCATTGGCTATACGTAACACCCCGTCGCGGAACTATTTCTCCCTGGTCTAGTAAGGCGACGGATATTGCTCAGCGCTGTGGGATGGCTTGGGTTAATCGCATAGAGCGGGTGTTGGCCGTTGAGCTGTCTCATCCCATTACAGACCCGCAGCAACGCTTTCGACTCGCGGGCTTACTCCACGATCGAATGGTTGAAGAGGTCCTTTGGGACGCCGATGCTCTGCCAGACCTGTTCCTGGCTCAAGAAGCGAAAGGCAGCGCATCTATCGACGTTCTTAGCCAGGGTCGGGAGGCCCTGGCCGCTGCTAATAGCGATCTGGGACTTGCGCTCGCGGAAGACGAGATCGACTATCTCTGCGAATGCTTTGAACGGCTCGGTCGCAACCCTCGCGACGTTGAGTTGATGATGTTTGCGCAGGCCAATTCGGAGCACTGTCGACACAAGATCTTCAATGCGGATTGGACCATCGATGGAGAGCTAAAAAGCAAATCCTTATTTGCGATGATTCGGAATACGCATCAGCACGCGCCTTCCGGCGTCCTGTCTGCTTATTCAGATAACGCGGCCGTCGTTGCTGGTCCCACCGAAGCGCGCTTCGCACCCTGGGGACGCGGCCAGGAATACACCGCCCTTGAGGCGCCAGTACATCTGCTCATGAAGGTTGAGACTCACAACCATCCGACGGCGATCGCCCCCTTCCCTGGAGCCGGTACCGGAGTGGGCGGAGAGATACGTGACGAGGGCGCGGTCGGCTGCGGCTCGAAACCGAAGGCAGGTTTGACCGGCTTTAGCGTGTCTCATCTGCACCTTCCCGATGATGCGCAACCCTGGGAGTCGTCGCCGTCAAAGCCGGGTCGTATCGCGTCCGCACTGGACATAATGATCGAAGGCCCGATTGGGGGCGCGGCATTTAATAATGAATTCGGTCGTCCAAACCTCTGCGGTTATTTCCGAAGTTTCGAGTACTCGGACGAGGCGGAGCCAGCGGAGCTGCGCGGTTATCACAAGCCCATCATGATCGCCGGGGGCTTCGGCAATGTTGCTGAGGAGGATGTGCTTAAACATCCTTTTGCACCGGGCACAGCACTGCTGGTGCTGGGTGGCCCTGCGATGCTGATTGGCTTGGGCGGCGGGGCGGCTTCAAGCATAGCCAGCGGCGAAGGGCAGGAAGACCTGGATTTTGCCTCCGTCCAGCGCCAGAACCCAGAGATGCAGCGTCGTTGTCAGGAAGTTATCGATCGCTGCTGGCAGTTGGGTAAGGAAAACCCCATCGCCTTTATCCACGATGTTGGTGCTGGAGGTTTATCCAACGCATTGCCCGAGCTCGTGAAGGACGGTGGCTGTGGTGGTCGGTTTTCGCTGCGGGCGATTCCCAGTGATGATCCCAGCCTGTCGCCCCTAGAGCTTTGGTGCAATGAAAGTCAGGAACGATACGTTTTAGCTGTGTCTGAAGAACGGCTTACGGAGTTTTTTGAAATTTGTGAGCGAGAACGCTGCCCCGTGGCTCGCGTTGGAACGGCGACAGAAGCCCGTGAACTTCGCGTCGAAGACCCACTGTTTGAAGATGTGCCTGTCGCTATGCCCATGGATGTGCTTTTTGGCAAGCCACCGAAAATGCACCGTCACGATCAAAAGAAGGAGTACGACTGGACAGCGCTTACTCCCGGCAAAGACTTTGAAGCTGCGCTAAAGCGCGTTTTGCGCCACCCAACGGTGTCTTCAAAGGCTTTCTTGATCACGATCGGAGACCGCACGGTGACCGGCTTGGTCTCTCGAGACCAGTTCGTTGGACCGTGGCAAGTTCCCGTTGCCGATTGTGCGGTGACCTTGGTGTCGCACCGCAGCGTGCTCGGCGAGGCGATGGCGATGGGAGAACGAACGCCCTTAGCGCTCATTGATGCTGCTGCATCTGCGCGTATGGCTGTCGCCGAGTCGCTGACCAATATATTTGCCGCTCCGGTCAAGCAACTCGGGGATGTGCGTTTGTCCGCCAACTGGATGTGCGCTGCGGCGAAAGAAGGGGAGGGGGCCGCGCTTTACGAGGCTGTTCAGGCGGTTGGGGAAGAGTTGTGTCCCCAGTTGGGAATCGCGATTCCCGTGGGTAAAGACTCGATGTCGATGGAAACACGCTGGGAAGATAACGGTGACGCTCGCACGCTCAGCGCGCCTGTATCTCTGATCGTGTCCGCGTTTGCGCCCGTGGGCGACAGCGATGGCACACTCACGCCACAACTTGATCCGGACACGGAAAATACCTTACTGCTGATCGACTTGGGGCAGCAGCGCCTCGGTGCGTCGATTCTCGCTCAGTGCTACCAAACGATTGGCGGTGCGGTGCCGGATGTCGATTCCCCGGAGCGACTGCAGGCGCTGTTAGCGCTAGTGAACTGGGGACGGGCGAACAAGAGCCTGCTGGCCTATCACGACCGCTCCGACGGCGGTGCGATAGTCAGCCTGCTCGAAATGGCTTTCGCTGGCCGCTGTGGTCTAGCACTCCGCCTACCCGGTGCTATCGAGCCTGATCGTTTCTTGTTTAACGAAGAACTGGGCGCGATTCTGCAAGTAAAGAAGACGGAGCTTGCGAGTTTTCTCCAGCAAGCAGCGGTGTTGGATATTGCTGATTGCGTGGTTGAACTGGGGGAGGCTGTTGCGGGCGACCGCATCGAAATCATCCTGGGAGAACGACGTGTGTACGAGGGGCAGCGTTCTCAACTACAAAAGCGATGGAGTCAGTGCTCTCATACGATTCAGCGCTTACGAGATGACATTGCCTGCGCTGATGAAGAGTTCGAACGTATAACAGCTCCGGATAGTGGGATTAGCGCAGAGATCAGTTTCGACTTTGTCGGCGAGATTGTAGTGGCCCCTTCCGCCAACCTAGATCCCGCTGCGCCTGCGGTGAAGCACGGTGTACGTCCGCGCGTAGCGGTATTGCGGGAGCAGGGCGTTAACGGTCAGGTGGAAATGGCAGCGGCCTTCGATCTGGCTGGCTTTCAGTCCATAGACGTGACGATGAGCGATCTTCAGGCCGGGCGTCAGCGGCTGAGTGAGTTTTCTGGCTTAGTCGCTTGTGGAGGTTTTTCCTTTGGCGACGTACTCGGGGCCGGTGAAGGTTGGGCTAAGTCGATCTTATTTGATTCAAGGCTCCGCGACAGTTTTCAGGACTTTTTTGAACGCTCAGACACCTTTGCTCTAGGCGTTTGCAACGGATGCCAAATGTTGTCGGTGCTGCGCGAGCTCATACCTGGAAGCGATCTCTGGCCTTACTTTCGGCGGAATCGCTCCGAACAGTTCGAGGCTCGCCTCGCTATGGTAGAAGTTGCGGACTCGCCATCCTATCTACTGCGGGGCATGGGTGGCTCTCGGCTGCCAATCGCGGTGGCTCATGGCGAAGGTCGCGCATGCTTTTCCTCCGAAGATGAGCAAACCCTTTGTGAAAGGTCCGGTCTAGTAGGTATGCGTTACATAGAAAATCATGGTGAAGTCGCCGCTCAGTACCCGGCTAATCCAAACGGGTCTGCGAATGGTATCTCTGCGGTATGTAATCATGATGGACGAGTTACGATCATGATGCCTCATCCGGAACGAGTGGTACGACGTCGTCAGCTGTCCTATGTGCCCGAGGCGCTCCGCCACACCGAGTACACGCCCTGGCTGCGCTTATTCCAAAATGCTCGAACCGCCTTCGACTGAAGCGTCCTTGCTAGCAGCGCCATTTTACCTTCGAAGAGCGCTTGAGCCTGCTCCGCCTGCGACTATAATGCGCGCCCTCATAGGAGAGTACGCAATGTGTCATCGGCTTCATTTTCGATACTGGTCTTGATCTTCTCTACACCGCCCATATCTCCTTCTAAATCGGCCCGACGAATGACAACTTTTAAACAGGCACTCGCATGCTGAATCGCTATCCGCTTTGGAAGTATCTGCTCGTCTTGCTGATTGTGCTTGGCGGAGCGTTTTATGCGTCGCCCAACCTCTACGCGCCCGATCCAGCGTTGCAAATCACCGGCGAAAGCAGTGGCACGATTATCGATGATGAGACCCTCGCTCGGGCAACGAAAGCTCTGGCTGCGGAGGGCATCGACTACTTTGGAGAGAGCCTGGATCCGAACGGACGCAATGCGCTGATTCGCCTAGAAGATCAGGACCAACAGTTGAGGGCGCAGGCGCGGGTGTCGCGAGCCTTGGGTGACGGGTACATCGTCGCGCTGAACCTGGCACAAACTACGCCTGAGTGGCTCACCGGTGTGGGTGGGCAACCGATGAAGCTGGGCTTGGACCTGTCCGGAGGCGTTCACTTTAAGCTAGAGGTGGACGGCGATGCGGCAATCGAACGGCGCATGGAAACTTATCTGAACGCGACCAAGCGCGCACTGCGCGAAGATCGTGTTCGTGGGCGTGTGGATCTTGACGACGAACGAACGCTTCTCGGCCGCTTTCGGACCGAAGAACTCCGAGAGCAAGCACGAGCGCTCATCGCTGACGCGTTCCCCGAACTTTATCTTGACCGTGTTGATCCGCCCTCCGATGCCGAAGAAGACTGGCGCATTTACGCGCGTATGACCGACCAAACGGTCGACGAAATCATCGACTATGCGGTAGATCAAAACCTCACCACTCTGCGCAATCGGGTAAATGAACTGGGAGTTTCTGAGCCTCTAGTTCAGCAGCAGGGCCGCAACCGCATCGTGGTGGAACTGCCTGGAATCCAGGATACGGCGGAAGCCAAACGTATTCTTGGCAAAGTGGCTAATTTGGAGTTCCGTCTGGTAGCAGAGGGCAATGCTCCTCCGTCCCAAAGGCAACGCTTTGACTATCGCAGTCCGGACCGTGGCGGCGCCTATGAGTACCTTGAGCGCGACGTGATCATCACCGGGGAGCGAGTCTCTAATGCGCAAGCGAGCTTCGATCAAAACGGTCGCCCGAACGTCAACATAAGCCTAGACAGCGAAGGCGGTACGCTTATGTCCAGGGGTACGCGCAATAATGTCAAGCGTCGCATGGGGGTGCTGTTCATTGAGCGTAAGTACCGGACGCGCTACGAGACCGATGCGGACGGTGCTGAGATTGCAGTCAAAATCCCCTATGACGAGAAAAAGCTGCTCACCGCGCCGGTTATCCAAAGTGCCCTGGGCGCTCAATTTCAAATTACCGGTTTGGATTCACCGCTTGAGTCGTCCGAACTGGCCTTGATGCTGCGAGCGGGTGCGCTTGCCGCTCCCATATCCTTCGTCGAAGAGCGCACCGTTGGGCCGTCGCTGGGCGCTGAGAACATTCGTTTGGGCGTCAAGTCCGTTCAGTACGGATTGGCAGCGGTCGTTTTATTTATGGTGCTCTACTACCGCGTGTTTGGCCTGTGTGCGGTCGTAGCGCTCAGTGCCAATCTGGTATTGCTCATTGCCTTTATGTCATTGATCGGAGCAACGCTTACCCTTCCCGGCATTGCTGGAATCGTTCTCACCGTAGGCATGGCGGTAGATGCGAATGTATTGATTTTTTCGCGAATCCGCGAGGAGATACGCAACGGCCTGTCACCGCAGATGGCGATTCACTCCGGCTTCGAACGAGCCGTCGCGACGATTTTGGACGCCAATTTAACGACTCTTATCGTCGCCGTAATCTTGTATGCAGTGGGCACAGGGCCGGTTAAGGGCTTTGCCGTAACCCTATCTGTCGGCATCGTGACGTCCATGTTCACAGCGATTATGGGCACGCGAGCGCTCGTTAACCTCATCTATGGAGGTCGCCGCGTCGAGGATTTGGCGATCGGCAAGGACGTGACCGCCGGAGGCCCGGCATGAAGATTGTAAATTTCATGGGCCAGCGCCGGCTCGCGGCGGTGTTCTCGATTGTTTTGGTACTCGGCTGCATTGGTTCGCTGGCGGTGCGTCAGTTGAACTGGGGCTTGGACTTTCTCGGCGGGACCTTGGTTGAAGTGCACTATCAGGCGAGCGCGAACCTGCAAGAGATTCGCGCCACGCTAGAAGAAGGTGGCTACGAGGGAGCCGTGGTCGTGGCCTTCGGCACGGATCGAGATGTGCTGATTCGCC